>NZ_JBFRFA010000028.1:0-50390 GCF_052114585.1 Pedococcus sp. 2YAF34 | reverse complement strand
GCCTCGTCGTGGGCACGGGTCACGGGCCGGCCCTGCAGCAGGCGGCGAACACCCCCACCACGACGTCCTCCTCGACCGCGCCACGCCCCACCGTCACGGTGACCCGGACGGTGACGGCCGGCCCGACAGGCTCCGCGCCCGCGAAGGGACCCGCGTCCGTCACCACCGCGCCGGGGCCGGAGGTGCTGCCCGTCCCCCGCACGTTCGAGCTCGCGTCGCTCACCAATGCCGGGACCGGCCACCTGGTCGGGCTCGGCTCCGCCGCCTGCGCCTCCGGCAGCTGCAGCGCGGTCGTCGCCTCCGACGACGACGGGCGCACCTGGTCGACCCGGGCCTCGTTCACCGACCTGACCACCCGCGGACCCCTGGTCACCCCTGCGGACGCCAACCAGCTCGTCGGCGTGCGGTTCGCGACGCCCCAGGTCGGCTACGTGTTCGGCGGTGAGGTGCGGCGAACCACCGACGGTGGACGCTCCTGGAGCCCCGTCGACGTGGCCGGACGCCGCGTGCTGTCCCTGGAGACCGACGGCACCCGGGTCTGGATGGTCACCGCGCGCACCTGTGCCCACGTCGGGACCGCGTCGGTGCAGCGGGGCTGCTCCGACCTGCAGGTCCGCACCGCCCCGGTCACCAGTGACCGCACGGAGGCCGTGGACGTCCCCGGGACGGCACCGGTGGTGGAGAACGCCTGGCTCGTCCTCGACGGGTCCGATGCCTACCTCAACGGCACGTCGACGGGGACCCAGCAGCCGCTGCGCCCCCAGCGGGTCTCCGGGACGCCCCAGTCGCTCCCGGTGCCCCAGGGCTGCGACCCGGCCCAGGGGTTCACCGTCGCGGCCGCCGCCAACAGCCGCGGCACGCTGGTCGGCCTCTGCCCGGCCTCCGGCGCCGCCGACGTGCGTTACGACCTGGTCACCTCGACCGACCGGGGCGCCACCTGGCGCCAGCGCCCCGCCCCGGGCCTCGGCAACCCCACCCCGGCGGGGGTGTGGCTCACCGCCACCGACGCCGAGCACGTCGTCGCGGTCCGGCAGGCCCTGCCGGCCAGCACCGGCGAGGCGACGTCACCCACCCGGATGCTCTCGACGAGCACCGGCGGCGCCGCCTGGAAGGACGTGGCGCCGGGCGGCTCTACATCCACCACGTGGGCAGGAGCGGCCGGCGGTGGACTCGTCTACGCCACCGGCGGCGGAGCCTCCTACTGGGTCAGCAGCGACTCCGGCTCGACCTTCGAGACGGTCCCGCTGCGGCACTGACCGCACCCTCCCGGGGTGGGTCGGGCGTGACATGCTTTCCACCATGACGCAGGCCGCGACGCTGGTGGCGAGCAGGGCCCGATGACGGCGACCCAGGCACGCCCTGCCGGCTACCCGACCGAGTGGGAGGCCGACGTCGTGCTCCGGGACGGGTCCGTGGCGCACCTCCGCCCGATCACGCCCAGCGACGTCGACGCGGTGCACCGGTTCCACGCCGGGCAGTCCGACGAGTCGATCTACATGCGGTTCTTCGCGCCCCTGCGCAAGCTCAGCGACCGTGACGTCACGCGCTTCACCAACGTCGACTACCACGACCGGGTGGCGCTGGTGGCGACGGTGCGGGGCGACATCATCGGCATCGGCCGCTACGACCGCATCACCCCGACCAGCGCCGAGGTCGCCTTCAACATCTCCGACTCCTACCAGGGCCGCGGCATCGGGTCGGTGCTGCTCGAGCACCTCGCGGTCATCGCCTGGGAGGCGGGGGTGCAGGAGTTCACCGCCGAGGTGCTGCCCCAGAACCGCAAGATGATCTCGGTCTTCGCCGACGCGGGGTACGAGGTGGCGCGCCGCTTCGAGGACGGTGTGGTCTCCCTCAGCTTCCGGATCCAGCCCACCGAGCGCTCGGAGGCGGTGCGCCTGTCCCGGGAGCACCGTGCCGAGTCCGTCAGCATGCACTCGGTGCTGTTCCCCGACTCGATCGCCGTCGTGGGCGCCAGCCGTCGCACCGACTCCATCGGGCACCACATCCTGGCCAACATCCAGGCCGCCGGGTTCAACGGCGCGGTGCACGCGGTCAACCGCGAGGCCATGGAGGTCCTCGGCCTGCCCGCCCACGCTCGGGTGTCGGAGATCCCCGGCGAGGTCGACCTGGCGGTGGTCGCCGTGCCCGCCGACGAGGTGCTCGACGTGGTCGCCGACTGCGCCGAGGCCGGGGTCAAGACGCTGCTGGTCGTGTCGGCGGGGTTCGCCGAGGCCGGGCCGGACGGGGAGGACCTGCAGCGTGAGCTGCTCGCCACCGCGCGCAGCGCCGGCATGCGGGTCCTGGGCCCCAACTCCTTCGGCGTCATCAACAACCACCCGAGCGTCCGACTCAACGCCTCGCTCGCCCCCGACCTGCCCCCACCGGGACGCCTCGGGCTCTTCGCGCAGAGCGGCGCCCTCGGCATCGCGGTGCTGGCGTCGGCGGCCCGGCGAGGCCTCGGCATCTCGGTCTTCGCGTCGGCCGGCAACCGCGTCGACGTCTCCGGCAACGACTTCATGCAGTACTGGATCGACGACGAGGACACCGACGCGGTCGGCCTCTACCTCGAGTCCATGGGCAACCCGCGCAAGTTCTCACGCATCGCCCGGAGGCTGGCGACGACCAAGCCCGTGATCGTGGTGAAGTCGGGGGTCTCGTCGTACGGCGTGCCGCCGGGTCACCGGGCCCGCACCACGAGGGTGCGCCCCGAGGCGTTCGACTCGATGCTGCGCCAGGCCGGTGTCATCAGGGTCGAGAACGTCCACCAGATGTTCGACGTTGCCCAGCTCGTCGTGCACCAGCCGCTGCCCCAGGGCAACCGGGTGGCCATCGTCGGCAACTCCGACGCCCTCGGCGCGCTCACGGCCGAGGCCTGCGTCAGCTGGGGCCTCGAGGTGGCCCACGGGCCGGTCTCGCTGCCCAGCGATGCGACGGGGGAGCGGTTCGCCGAGGCGCTCGCGGACGCGTTCGCCGACGCCGACGTCGACAGCGTGCTGACCTGCTTCATCCCGCCCCTGGTCACCCAGGACGAGGAGGTCGCGACGGCGGTGCGCAATGCGGCCATCGCGTCCGACAAGCCCTGCCTCGCAACGTTCCTCGGTATGCGGGGTGTCCTCGAGCGACTCTCCGACCAGCGCGAGGGCGGCCGGCTGGAGGTGGTCCCCGCCTACGCCATGCCGGAGGACGCCGTCCGCGCGCTCGCGGCGGCGACGCGGTACGCCGAGTGGCGGGCGCGCGACCACGGCGTGCCCGTGGGGCCGGTCGGCATCGACCGCGAGGCGGCCAGCGCGGTGGTCGAGCGCGTGCTGGCCGAGGCGCCGGAGGGTCGCCGGCTCACCCACCAGGAGGTGACCGAGCTGCTCTCGGCATACGGCATCGAGCTCTGGGGGAGCGTCCCGGTGCGCACGGTCGAGGAGGCCGTGGCCGCAGCGGGCTCCGTCGGCTACCCCGTGGTGATCAAGTCGGTGGCGCCGCTCATGCGCCACCAGCCGGGCCTCAGCGGCATCCGGGTCGACCTGCGCTCGGAGGCCCAGGTGCGGGAGGCGTTCGGCGCCCTGACCGAGCGGCTGGCACCGCTGTCGGCCAACACCTTCGTCGTCCAGCGCATGGCGAGCCTGGGTGTGTCCTGCGTGGTGCGCAGCGACGAGGACCCGTTGTTCGGCCCGGTCGTCTCCTTCAGCATCGCCGGACCGCCCACCGACCTGCTCGGCGACATCGGCCACCGCATCCCCCCGCTGACCGACGTCGACGTCTCCGACCTGATCTCCTCGGTCAAGGCCTCGCCGATGCTGCACGGCCACCGGGGGGCCGCGCCCGTGCACCGGGCGGCGCTCGCCGACCTCATCGCGCGTGTCTCGGTGCTCGCCGACAACCTGCCGGAGGTGTCCAGCCTCGTCCTCAACCCGGTCAACGCCCAGCCCGCCGGGGTCGACGTCCTCGGCGCCGAGGTGGTCGTCGCCCCGACCACCCGCCGCAAGGACCCCGGTCGCCGCAGCCTGACGTAGGGCGGCCCCGGTGCGCCGCACGCGCCCCGACGAGGCCTCCGCCCCCGGCGGCGTCGGCCCGGGTAGGGCAAGATGGCCGGTATGGGCTCAACCTCCTCGCGCCGTGCCGCCGGACCGCTGGCCCTGCCGGACGACCTGACCAGGGCGATCGAGCAGGCGGGCTACTACCCGAGCCTGGTCGGTGACGTCGTCCAGGCGGCCCTCGGGGGCGACGAGGTGGTCTCCCACCTCGTGCACCAGGAGACGACGTTCGACCACGACGCGGTCCGCCGGCACATCACCGTCCTCGCCCTCACCGGCTCGCGGCTGGTCATCGCCCACGCCGACGACCACACCGACGAGCGTCCCGGCCACGAGGACGTCGCCACCGCGACGACCGAGAGCGTGCCTCTCAGCGCCGTCCGCGGCGTGATGGTCACCCACGTGGTCGCGCGTCCGCAGGAGTACCAGCCGGGCTCGCTCGGCCGCGAGATCACCCTCACGCTCGGCTGGGGGGCCGTGAGCCGGATCGACCTCGTGCCGGCCTCCTGCGCCGACCCAGACTGCGACGCCGACCACGGCTACGAGGGCAGCGTCGCCTCCGACGACATCTCCCTGCGGATCAGCGCCGACGCCGAGGGTGAGACAGCCCTGCAGCAGGCCCTCGACTTCGCCCAGGCCCTCTCGACCAGCATCGGCAGCTAGGCCCGTGCGCACGCCGAAGGCGATGCCCTAACCCATGCCACACGAAGGTCTGTTCCCCCCTCGGTACGACGCCGCCGGCCTCGCCGGTGTCCTCCCGGCCGTGGCCGCGAGCCTCGGCGTCCAGCGCTACGCGGGGTCCCTCGCGGCCGTCGGGGTCGACGGCCACGCGGGTGGACCCGCCGTCGTGAACACCGGTGACGCCGAGGCCGCACCGGTCGCCGCGGCCCTGGAGTTCGGCCCCGCGCGGCGCGCTGTCGTGGTCCTCGTCGACGGGCTCGGCTACGAGCTGATCCGACGCAGGGGCGGTCACGCGCCGTTCCTGCGCTCGCTGCTGCCGGCCGCCCACCGCATCGGCTCGGGGTTCCCGTCGACGACGGCGACCTCGATGGGCACCTTCGGCACGGGCCTGCCACCGGGCAGCCACGGCCTGCTCGGCTACGAGGTGCTCGTCCCCGGCGAGGACCGGCTGGTCAACGAGCTCTCCTGGGAGGACGGTCCGGACCCGTTGCGCTGGCAGCCCCAGGCGACCGTCTTCGAGCACGCGGAGCGCGACGGGGTCGACGTGACCCGGGTGGGACCTGCCTTCTTCGACGGCTCCGGGCTGACCCGGGCCGCAGTGCGTGGTGGCCGGTTCCGCGCTGCCGACAGCCTCGCTGCCCGTGTCGACGCGTCCCTGGCGGCGGTCCGGGCGTCCAAGCGGTCCCTCGTCTACCTCTACTGGGGCGACCTCGACAAGGTCGGCCACGTGCACGGCTGCCAGTCGTGGGAGTGGGGCGACGAGCTCGAGGCGATCGACGCAGAGCTCGCGCGGCTGTGCCGGTCGGTGCCGTCCGACACGGCCGTCTACGTCACCGCCGACCACGGCATGGTCGACGCACCCCACGCCCTGCGCATCGACCTCGCCCACGACCCCGGGCTCGCCGCTGGCGTCCGCCACGTCGGGGGAGAGGCCCGGGCGCTGCAGCTCTACTGCGAGCCCGGCGCCGCCGACGACGTCTTCCACACGTGGACCGAGCGGGTGGCCGAGCGCGCCTGGATCCGCACCCGTGAGGACGCCGTGGCGCAGGGCTGGTTCGGGCCTGTCAGCGAGGGCAACCTGCCCCGCATCGGCGACGTGGTGGTCGCGATGCGCGACAACTTCGCGATCGTGGATTCCCGGCGTGCCCGCCCGCAGCTGCTCGCACTCGTCGGGCTGCACGGGTCGCTGACACCCGAGGAGTCCGCGATACCCCTCTTCCACGTCCCGGCCAAGGACACCGCCTAGGGTGGTCGCTCGTGGCTGAGCTCGTCTTCTTCTCCGGGACCATGGACTGCGGCAAGTCGACCCTTGCGCTCCAGATGGACCACAACCACCGAGCCCGTGGCCGGTCCGGGATCATCTACACCAAGCTCGACCGGGCCGGCACCGACGTGCTGTCCTCGCGGCTGGGGCTGTCGACCCCCGCCCACGAGGTCGGCGACGAGCTCGACTTCTGGGACGCGGTCGTCGAGCACGCGACGCAGGGCCTGCGCATCGACTACCTCATCTGCGACGAGGTGCAGTTCTACACACCCGCGCAGGTCGAGCAGCTCGCGCGGCTCGTCGACGAGATGGGCATCGACGTCTTCGCGTTCGGGATCACCGCCGACTTCCGCACCCAGCTCTTCCCCGGTTCGCGGCGGATGATCGAGCTGGCCGACAAGGTGCAGGTGCTCCAGGTCGAGGCGCTGTGCTGGTGCGGGCGCCGGGCCACCCACAACGCGCGCGTCGTCGACGGTGCCATGGTCGTCGAGGGAGAGCAGGTCGTCGTCGGCGACA
Organism: Pedococcus sp. 2YAF34; assembly: GCF_052114585.1. Classification (NCBI taxonomy): domain Bacteria; kingdom Bacillati; phylum Actinomycetota; class Actinomycetes; order Micrococcales; family Intrasporangiaceae; genus Pedococcus; species Pedococcus sp. 2YAF34. The sequence continues at coordinate 43,904 of NZ_JBFRFA010000028.1, read as the reverse complement.
CCAAGACAGGCACCGAGACTCTCGTGGAGTACGAGGTGCTGTGCCGGCGCCACTTCATGCGGCGGATGAACTCGGCCGCGGCCCGGGCGGCCGCGTCCTCGCCGGACGTGCTGCCGTTCGACCTCGACCTCTGCCCCGTGCCGCCCTGCTGAGAGGCACCCGTACGGCGTGAGCTGCGGGGCCCCAGCCCGGGGCGTCAGTCGCGGGGCTTGGCCCCGAACATCACGTCGTCCCAGCTCGGCACACTGCGCCGACCGGACTTCTTCGCCGGGCGGGGCCGTGCCGGCGCGGCAGGTGCCTCGTCGACCGGTTCGGGTTCCGTGGCCGGCTCGGGCTCCGGCTCGACGTCCTCCACCGCCACGTCGTCGAGGTCCTCCGGCTCCTGCGAACCCGCGTCCGCGACGTCCTCGGGGACCACGTCCGCCCGGGCCGCGTCGTCGAGGTCGGCGTCGGCCGCCGAGTGCTCCTCGACGTCGTGGTCCTCGACGTCGAGGACCACGACGTCGTCGGTGAGGTCGTCCCGGAGGTCATCGGCGAGGTCGTCGACGACGAGAGCGGCCGCCTCCTCGGTGCGCTCGGGCTGCTCGGCGTCCGCAGTGGGGGCCGAGGGCTGGTCGGCCGCGGGGGTTGGGGCGGCGGGCAGGACGTCGTCGCCCACCGAGCCGGTGCCGGGCGTGGGATCCAAGGGGTGCGGACCACGGGCCGCCGGGGGCGGCGGCATGGTCTCGGGGTCGTAGGCGAGGTCCTCCAGGGGGAGGGCGTCCTCGCGGGGCGCCTCGTCGACGGGCGTCTGAGACGCCGGTCCCTTGCGACGCCGCGGGCGACCGCGGTGCGAGGCGCGCTCGCGCATGGCGCTCATGAGGTCGAGCGGCTCCTCGCCGCGCAGCGGCGCGGGCCGGCGCGGGGTGGTGGCCTGCACACCGCCCTCGGCCTCGACGTCGTACACGGTCGTGGCCCGGACGGGGGTGGAGACCAGGTGCGGCGTGGGCAGGGGAGAGGCACCGCCGGCGGTGTCCTCCTCGCTGAGCCAGCGCGCCTCGTCGTCGGACGCGGTCACGGTGCGGGCCTGGACGTCGAACTGCCAGCGGGCCTGGCGCTCGCGTCCGCCGGCCGGGAAGGTGACGACGACGGTCCACTCGCCGCTCTCGCTGCGGGCGGAGTCCCACTCGGCCAGGGCCGGGTCGACGCCGCGGCCGGACAGGCGGGTGCTGACCCGGGCAGCCAGGGTCGGGGTCGTGGACCCGGCGCCTGCGCGTCCACGGAGCCGGACCGCGCGGGCCAGCCCGGCGACGTACTCGCGCTCGGCGAGGATGGGCCCCTCGTAGCGGCGCACCTTCTCCACCGCCCAGCCCGAGCGGTCGGCGACCTCCTCGGCGCTGAGGCCGGCCCGGATCATCGCCTGGACGTCACGCGGGCGCAGGCCGCCGTCGATCTCGATCTGCAGCTGACCGAGCCGTGGCCGGTCACGGCGCACGGCCGCCCGCAGGGGTTCGTCGAGGGGAACGCCGTACTGCTCGCCCTCCGCGTCGGACAGCAGCAGCCGCTGGCCGTCCTCATGGACACCGATCAGCCGCAGGTCGCGCATTGCCTTCTCCCGTATCGCCACATCAGGGTGGACTCTGCCACCCCCGACCTCGCCGAGGAAGCGCCCACGCCGCGAGGGTACTTTTGACTCGCGATGCTCACCCTCGACACCCACCTCCAGCTGGCCCTCGACCTCGTCGGGGTGTTCGCGTTCGCCCTGTCGGGCGGTCTGGTGGCGGTGAAGAAGCGGCTGGACCTCTTCGGGGTGCTCGTCCTCGCGGGCGCGGCGGCGCTCGGCGGCGGGGTGCTGCGCGACCTGCTCATCGGCGACCTGCCGCCGGTGGGCATCTCCGACTGGCGGCTGCTGACCAGCGCCCTGGTCGCGGGGCTGGTGACCTTCCTCTACCACCCGGGGGTCGAGCGCATCTCGCGCTTCGTCCGGGTCCTGGACGCCGCGGGCCTGGCGGTCTTCGCCATCGGCGGGTCTCTCAAGGCGCTGGGGGCGGGAATGGACCCGCTGACCGCCGTGATCGTGGGCGGGATCACCGCCGTCGGCGGCGGCATCGTCCGTGACGTCCTGGCCGGGCAGGTCCCCGAGGTCCTGCGCCGAGAGATGTACGCCCTGCCGGCCCTGCTGGGGTCGGCCCTGATCGTGACCGCCCACCACTTCGACCTCGTCAACCCGCTGGTGATCTGGGGCTGTGTCGCCCTGGTCTTCGCCGTGCGGATGGTGGCGGTCGTGCTCGACGTCCACGCGCCCAAGCCCCTGCGAACCGGAGAACTCACGTGAGCCCTGACCCCAACCCGCTCGACCCCTACGACGGGATCCTCCTGCTGTCCTTCGGCGGTCCGGAGAAGCCCGAGGACGTCCTGCCGTTCCTGCGCACCGTCACAGCGGGCAAGAACATCCCCGACGAGCGGCTCGAGGAGGTCGGTGAGCACTACTACGGCTTCGGTGGCCGCAGCCCGATCAACGACCAGAACCGCGCCCTCATCGCCGCCCTGCGCGCCGAGCTCGACCGGCGGGAGATCTCGACGCCGGTCATCTGGGGCAACCGCAACTTCACGCCGTTCGTCGACGAGGCGCTGCGCGAGGCCCATGACCAGGGCCTGAACCGGCTCGTCACCGTCATGACCAGCGCCTACTCCTGCTACTCGTCGTGCCGGCAGTACCGCGAGGACCTCGCCGCCGCGACCGAGAAGGTGGCCTCCGAGGGCATCGACGTCGCCGTCGACAAGATCCGCACCTACGCCAACCACCCCGGCTTCTCGCGCACCAACAGCCGCCTGGTCACCGAGGCCGTCCGCGAGGTGCTGCGCGGCGGCACCGAGGCGGGCGACATACGCCTGCTGTTCGTGACGCACTCCATCCCGACGGCCATGGACGAGACCTCGGGCCCCGGCGACGAGGTGGGCAGCGCGTACTCGCGCCAGCACGTGGCGCTCGGGGCGGCGATCACCGAGGAGGTCAACGCGACCCTGGACACCGACCTCAGCGGCGAGCTGGTGTTCTGCTCCCGCTCGGGGCCGCCGAGCCAGCCGTGGCTCGAGCCCGACGTCAACGACCGGCTCGAGGAGCTGGCGGCCGAGGGGGCGACCGTGGTGGTCGTGGCCCCGATCGGCTTCGTGTCCGACCACATGGAGGTCGTCTACGACCTCGACACCGAGGCTGCGGCGACGGCCGAGAAGCTCGGGCTCCAGCTGGTGCGGGTACCCACCGTGGGGATCGACCCGGAGTTCGTGTCCGGGTTGGTCGACCTCGTCGAGGAGCGGGCGGCCGTGGCCCGGGGCGAGCAGCCGGCCCAGCCCTCCTGGCCCGGGACCACGCCGCTGCGCTCGACCTGCGCCCCGGGCTGCTGCCCCAACCTGCGCACGGCCAAGCCGGCCCTCTGCGGCCAGGACTGAGGGTGGCCGGGGTGGGGGCAGGTTCGGGGGTGGCCGGCACGGGGGACGGCGCGGAGCCCTGGGACCTGCAGGTGCCTGACGAGGGTGAGCTCCGGGAGTTCGAGGAGCTGGCGGTCCGTGTCGCCCTCGAGGCAGGTCGCCTCATCGTCGACGAGCGTCCGGCCGACCTCGGCGTGGCCAGCACGAAGTCCTCCGCGACCGACGTCGTCACCGTGATGGACGAGCGTGCCCAGGCCCTCATCCGCACGCGGCTGCACGAGGCGAGGACGCAGGACGGCTTCCTCGGCGAGGAGGCGCCCGGGACCACCGGCCGCTCGCGGGTCACCTGGGTCGTGGACCCCATCGACGGGACGGTCAACTACCTCTACGCGATCCCCGCGTACGCCGTGTCCGTCGCCGCCGTCGTCGGGGACCCCACGACCCCGGGGGCCTGGCGGCCGGTGGTCGGCGCGGTGGTCAACCCCGTCAGCGGACAGCTCTTCCACGCCCGCCTCGGCGGGGGCGCCCACCTGCGCATCGTCGACGGCGGCCCGGCACGACGGCTGGCGATCGGCGAGCCGCCCGAGCTCGGGCAGGCGCTCGCAGGCACCGGGTTCGGCTACGACGCGGGACGTCGCCTGTGGCAGGCGCGCGTGCTGACCGAGGTGCTCCCGCACGTCCGTGACATCCGGCGCATCGGGAGCGCGGCCCTCGACATCTGCTCGGTGGCCCTCGGCACGCTCGACTGCTACTTCGAGCGGGGTCTCAACCCGTGGGACCTCGCGGCCGCGTGGCTGGTGCTGACCGAGGCCGGAGGGCTGTTCACCGGTCTCGAGGGTGGGGCGCCCGACCCCTCACTGGTCGTGGGGGCCGCGGCGCCGCTGCACGGTGAGCTCTCGGAGCTGGTGCGCCGGGCGGTCGAGGCCGCCGGCGCCGAGTAGGGACGGCGACGACCGGAGCGGGGACGGGACAGAGGTGACGACCGGCGCGCGGCCAGGGGCTCGCGCCGGTCGATGTCTCGGCCGGTGTGCTCAGGCGGCGTGGTAGTCGGAGAGCGCGGGGATGCGCAGACCGTGCTCCTGGGCGAGCCGGGCGAGGTTCTCCAGCTCGGCCTCCTGGACGGTGGCGAGGTAGTCGTCGCCGGTCTCCTGCGCGGTTCGCAGGTTCTGCACCGCGCGGCTGGCGCGGCGGGTGATCTCGGTGTGGAACTCGGTCATGGTGCACCCCTCTCTGAGTCGTTCGACGAGTCGGTTCGGGCGGGCAGTTCGCTGACGTGAGGTCAGGACTCTAGACGCACAGACGCGTTTCGACCCAGTCCGGGTTGCCCGCCCTGGGTGAATCTTGGGTGAACCGAGACCGCCCCGAGACGTCGCCAGCACGGCCGAGAGGAGGTCGTCGGCGGGCTCGGGAGATGATCGGCGCGCTCCCGTCGTGCCCCCGGGCGACGGTCCGTGGACCCAGGGATGACGCCATCTCGCGGATAGGGCACAATCCCCGCCGCAGGTGGGCACAAAACCATGACGGTCAGCGTTGACACCGGCGACTCGACTTCCCGATCACCGGGAGGACGACTGATGCGACAGAAGAGAGAGAGCGACAGCGACTATGGCGACTGACTACGACGCGCCGCGCAAGACCGATGACGAGCTGTCCGAGGACTCGATCGAGGAGCTGAAGTCCCGCCGGGTCGACAAGAGCGCCTCCAGCGTCGACGTCGACGAGACCGAGCAGGCCGAGGGCTTCGAGCTCCCCGGCGCCGACCTGTCCGGGGAGGAGCTCTCCGTCCGGGTCATCCCGCGGCAGTACGACGAGTTCACCTGCTCGCGGTGCTTCCTGGTGCACCACCGCAGCCAGCTGGCCAAGGAGGTCAACGGGCAGATGGTGTGCCGGGAGTGCGCAGCCTGACGTGGGCAGAGCGGGATAGGGTCAGTCCACGTGACTGGCCCTATCCGCGTATCGGTGCCCCTTCGGCGGCTCGACCCCGACCTCCCGGTGCCCACCTACGCACACGACGGTGACGCCGGCGCCGACCTGCACGCCGCCACCGACGTGACCATCGCCCCCGGCGAGCGCACGCTGGTCCCCACGGGACTGGCGCTGGCCATCCCGGACGGGTACGTCGGCCTGGTGCACCCCCGCTCCGGCCTCGCGGCCCGCCACGGGGTCACCATCGTCAACGCGCCGGGCACCGTCGACGCCGGCTACCGCGGCGAGGTGCTGGTCAACCTGGTCAACCTCGACCCGCGCGAGCCGTTCACCGTGCGACGCGGTGACCGCATCGCCCAGCTCGTGGTGCAAGAGGTGGCCCGCGCCGAGTTCATCGAGGTGGATTCGCTCGAAGACACCTCCCGGGGGGACACTGGACACGGGTCCAGTGGCGGCTTCGGCACCCACAACCAGACGACGAAGGACTGACTGACCAGTGGCGCTTTTCCGACGAGGCAAGAAGACCGAACCGGCCGACGGGACGGGACAGGTGGCCGACACCGGGTCGGCTGCGGAAGGTGTCGACGGCGCTGACGCCGCAGAGGCCGCCGGCGTGCTCGAGTCCGCCGAGCAGGGCTCACCGGCGACGACCCCGGCTGGCGACGAGGCTGCAGGCGGGGGCGCCGCCGACGGCCGCGGCCCGTTCGACAGCAGTGAGGTCGACGCCGCCGACGACGGTCGCCTCGACCTCGGGGCCCTGCGCATCCGCGGGGTCGCCGGCATGGAGCTGCGCCTGGAGGTCGACGAGGCTGCTGACCAGGTCGTCGGCGCCACCGCGGTCCTCGGCGACTCCGCCGTGCAGATCCAGGCCTTCGCCGCCCCCCGCACCCTGGGCATCTGGGACGAGATCCGCGCCGAGATCGCCGAGTCCATCCTCGACCAGGGCGGCACCGCCGACGAGGTGAGGGGCCCGCTCGGCACCGAGCTGCGCACCCGTATGCCTTCCGCCGGCCCCGACGGCCGCACGGTCTTCGCCCCCGCTCGGTTCGCCGGGGTCGACGGGCCACGCTGGTTCCTGCGGGCCGTGTTCTCCGGCCGCGCCGCGATCGACGACGAGGCTGCCGCGCCACTGCTCGACGTGGTGCGCGACGCCGTCGTCGTCCGCGGCGACAGCGCCATGGCGCCGCGCGAGATGCTCCCGCTCACGCTGCCCGCCCAGCCGGGAGCCGCGGCCGACCACGACGACCAGCACGACCACGAGCACGCGGACGACGAGGGCGGCACCGGGGTCCGGGCCGACGACCTCAAGCCGTTCGAGCGCGGACCCGAGATCACCGAGGTCAGGTAGGCAGCCATGGCTGGCAAGACCACCGTCACCCCCACCGCTCGCGACGCCGCCGGGAAGGACCACAAGTCGGCCCTGGCCCGGCTGGGGGAGCGGCTGACCAAGTCGGTCACCCAGATGGAGGCCGACGAGCTGCAGGAGGACGCGGCCCGCCTCGGGTGCACCCCGATGTGCGACCTTCGCGACCGCCAGGAGGCGACCGTCTCCGGCACCGTCCGGGCCGTCACCCTGCGGCCGCGCGTCAACGTCCCGGCCCTGGTGATCGACCTCTACGACGGCAGCCGCACCATCAACCTGGTCTGGCTCGGCCGGCGCTCCATCGCGGGGATCCAGCCCGGCACCTACCTGCGGGCCAACGGCCGCGTCACCTACTACCGGGGCATCCCGACCATCTTCAACCCCGCCTACGAGATCGTGCCGCTGCGTGCACACTGACCACGAGGTGCAGGCCACCGTCGAGGAGGTCATCCGACAGCGCCTGTCCCGGGCCCTCGGCGGCTGGCGCGGCTCCGCGGAGACCGCTCTGCCCACGGTCCTGTTCGTCGCGATCTGGACGTGGACCCATGACGTGCGAACTGCCGTCGTCGCGGCCGGCGTGGGCATCGTCGTCCTGGCGCTGGTGCGCCTCGTGCAGCGCCAGAGCCTGCAGTTCGTCGGCTCTGCAGCCGTCGCGACCGGCATCGCCGCGTTCTTCGCCCTGCGCAGCGGCCGCGCCCAGGACGCGTTCCTCCCGGGCATCCTGACCAGCGCAGCCTGGGGCGTGGGTGCCCTCGTGTCCGTGGTGGCGCGCTGGCCGCTCGTGGGCTTCATGGTCGGGGCGGGTGACCCGCGGGCCACCGAGGACCCCTTCGCCTGGCACCGCGACCGCGGGCTCGTGCGCGTGTGCCAGCGGCTCACCATGGTGCTCGTGGTGATGTACGCCGTGCGCGTCTCCATCATGCTGCCGCTCTGGTTCGCCGGCGAGGTGGGCTGGCTCGGCGTCTGCAAGGTGGCGCTCGGCTGGCCGCTGTGGCTGGTCGGCCTGGCCGTCATGGGCCTGATGCTCGTGCGCGGGGAGACGGCCCAGGAGGTGCCGGCTCCCGACGGACACCACGTCGAGCACCACCGGCACGGCCTGCCGGAAGGCGAACCGCTCGAGCCGTGAGCCCGCTCGACCTGGGAGCCGCTCGAGCCGTGAGGTCGCCCTCACGGTGACGGCCTTTGCGGGGTCGGTCAGGCCTCGCCGCGCGGGTTGCGCTGTCCCGGGCTCAGCATGGCCTCGAGCTCGTCCTCGAACTCCGGCGTCGAGATGAACAGCAGCTCGTCGTGCGGCTCGAGGGAGTCGTCCCGGCTCGGGGCGATGGGGTGGTCCTCGCGGATGATGCCCACCAGCACGGTCTCGCCGGGGAAGTCGACGTCGCCGACCCGCTTGCCCGCGTAGGGGCTGTCGGCGGGCAGGGTCAGCTCGACCATGGTCGCCTTGCCCTGCTGGAACTGGAAGATCCGCACGAGGTCGCCGACGCTCACGGCCTCCTCGACCAGCGCCGTCATCAGGCGCGGCGTCGAGACGGCGACGTCGACGCCCCAGGCCTCGTCGAACATCCACTCGTTCTTGGGGTTGTTGACGCGGGCCACGGTGCGGGGCACCCCGAACTCGGTCTTGGCCAGCAGGGACACCACGAGGTTGACCTTGTCGTCACCGGTCGAGGCGACGACCACGTCGCACTCGGCCAGGCCGGCCTCGTGCAGGGCGGTGATCTCGCACGCGTCGGCGAGCAGCCAGTTGGCCTCAGGGACGCGGCTGGACTGGATGTCCTTGCGCTCCTTGTCCATGAGCAGGACCTGGTGGCCGTTGTGCAGCAGCTCGCGGGCGATGGAGCGGCCGACGCTCCCTGCTCCGGCGATGACGACGCGCATTCGGGATTCCTTTGTGGCTCAGTGCCCGGACGGGACGGGAGGGGCGTCGAGGGTGCGCTCGACGGCAGGCAGCTCGGCCGCGAGGGTGGCGAGGTGGATGAGGTCGCCCTCCTGGAACACGGTGTCGGCCGTGGGCAGGATGCCCGACCCCAGGCGGGTGAGGTAGGCGGCACGCGTGCCGGTGGCGGACTCGAGCTCGCTGACGAGCCGGCCGACCCACCCGGGGTTGACCGTGACCTCGGCGACGACCACCTTGCCCGACGGGTCGACCAGCTCGGGCACGTGGCCCTGGGGGAGCAGGCGACGCAGCATCTGGTCGGAGGTCCACTTCACCGTGGCGACGGTGGGGATGCCGAGGCGCTGGTAGACCTCGGCGCGGCCGGGGTCGTAGATGCGCGCGACGACGTGCTCGACGCCGAAGGTCTCGCGGGCCACCCGGGCGGCGAGGATGTTGGAGTTGTCACCGCTGGAGACGGCGGCGAACGCGTAGGCGTCGGAGATACCGGCCTCGATGAGGGTGTCGCGGTCGAAGCCGACACCGGTGACCCGGCTCCCCTCGAACGCGGACCCGAGGCGCCGGAACGCGGACTCCTCCTGGTCGATCACCGCCACGTCGTGGCCCTGGTTCTCGAGGCTCAGGGCGAGGGAGGACCCGACGCGGCCGCAGCCCATGATCACGAAGTGCACGGCGCCGACGCTACACCGCGGCGTACCACGTCCGCGCACCCTGCCGCGGTGTGCCGCGGGCACGCACCACTCCCTGGTGACGCCTAGAGTGTTCGCCGTGGCAACCTCAGGACGCGTCCTCAAACGGGTGCTCGTCGGTCGCGCGATGCGCAGCGACCGGCTCGGCGAGACCCTGCTCCCCAAGAAGCTCGCGCTCCCGATCTTCGCGAGCGACGCCCTGTCGTCGGTCGCCTACGCGCCGGACGAGATCTTCCTGACCCTGGGCCTCGCGGGTGGTGTGCTGGCCCTGACCCACTCGTGGCAGATCGGCCTGTGCGTCGTCGCCGTCATGCTCGTGGTCGTCGCGTCCTACCGGCAGAACGTGCACGCCTACCCCTCCGGCGGCGGTGACTACGAGGTGGCCAACACCAACCTCGGGCCCAAGGCCGGCCTCACCGTCGCCTCGGCGCTGCTGGTCGACTACGTCCTCACCGTGGCGGTGTCGATCTCCTCGGGCGTGCAGAACGCCGCCGCTGCGCTGCCGTTCATCCGCGGCCACGAGGTCGTCGTGGCGGTGGCGCTCGTGGTGCTGCTGACGGCGATGAACCTGCGCGGCGTGCGCGAGTCCGGGCAGGCGTTCGCGTTGCCGGTGTACCTGTTCATGTTGAGCGTGATCGGCATGGGCATCGTCGGTGTCATCCGTGAGGCGACCGGCAGCCTCCCCGACGCGGAGAGCGCCCGGCTGACCCTGGCGCCGGAGACGGGCTACCAGAGCCTGGGCAGCTTCGCGATGCTGTTCCTGCTGCTGCGGGCGTTCTCCTCCGGCTGTGCGGCGCTGACCGGTGTCGAGGCCATCTCCAACGGGGTGCCGGCCTTCAAGAAGCCCAAGAGCCGCAACGCCGCGACCACCCTGCTGCTCATGGGTGTCATCGCCATCACCATGCTCATGTCGATGCTGACGCTGGCCAGGTGGACCGGCGTGAAGTACGCGGAGAACCCGGCGACCCAGCTCCTGCGCGACGGCAAGCCGGTCGGGGACGGGTACGTCCAGGACACGATCATGGGCCAGGTCTCCAAGGCCGTGTTCTCGGGCTTCCACCCGGGCGTCATCATCGTGTCGATCGTCGCGGGGCTCATCCTCATCCTCGCGGCGAACACCGCGTTCAACGGGTTCCCGGTCCTCGGCTCGATCCTCGCCAAGGACGGCTACCTGCCCCGTCAGCTGCACACCCGTGGTGACCGGCTCGCGTTCTCCAACGGCATCCTCATCCTCGCCGGCGCGGCGGCCTTCCTCATCGTGCTCTACGACGCCGAGGTCACCAAGCTGATCCAGCTCTACATCGTCGGCGTCTTCGTGTCGTTCACGCTGAGCCAGACCGGCATGATCCGGCACTGGAACCGGCACCTGCGCCTCGAGCGCGACCGCGCCGAGCGCACCCGTATGCAGCGCAGCCGGGTCATCAACGCCATCGGCGCCACGATGTCCGGGATCGTGCTCGTGGTGGTGCTGCTCACCAAGTTCGTGCACGGCGCCGGGTACGCGATCGCGGCCATGGTGGTGCTGTTCTTCCTCATGCTCGGGATCCACAAGCACTACGAGCGCGTCCGCGCCGAGCTGAGGGTCCTCGACGACGACCTCGACGCGCAGATGCTGCCGAGCCGGGTGCACGCGATCGTCCTGGTCTCCAAGATCCACAAGCCGACACTGCGCGCCCTCGCCTACGCCCGGGCCACCCGGCCGTCCAAGCTCGAGGCGATCACGGTCAACGTCGAGCCCGACGAGACCAAGGCGCTGCAGGACGAATGGGACCGCCGCGACATCCCGGTGCCCCTCAAAGCCCTCGACTCGCCCTACCGTGAGATCACCAGGCCCGTGGTCGACTACGTGAAGTCGCTGCGCTCCGGCCACCCGCGCGACGTCGTGGTCGTCTACATCCCGGAGTACGTCCTGGGCAAGTGGTACGAGCAGGTCCTGCACAACCAGAGCGCGCTGCGCCTCAAGGGGCGGCTGCTGTTCACCCCGGGCGTCATGGTCGCCAGCGTCCCGTGGCAGCTCGCCTCCTCCGAGGGCCAGGAAGAGCGTTTCGACGGGCCCACCGCGGGCTCGGTCCGCCTCGGCCAGTGACCGGCTCCCCGCCCGGGGCCGGCTCCCACCGCGGGACCGACGGCACCGGAGACCGTGTCGGCGAGCGCTCGGTCGGTGAGCTGTCCGTCGGTGACGTCGTCGAGGTCGAGGTCGGACCCGTCGCGCACGGCGGCTTCTGCATCGCCCGGTACGAGGGGCGCGTCGTCTTCCTGCGCCACGCCCTGCCGGGGGAGCGGGTCCGTGCCCGTGTCACCGAGGCGAAGCCGGGCCAGCGCTTCGTCCGCGCCGATGCGGTCGAGGTCGTCGAGGCGAGCGAGCACCGGGTCACCGCACCCTGCCCGTATGCCGGGCCGGGGCTCTGCGGCGGGTGCGACTTCCAGCACGTCGAGGTGGGGCACCAGCGCGAGCTCAAGGCCGCCGTCGTGCGCGAGCAGTTCTCGCGCCTCGCCCACCTCGAGGTCGCGGTCGCGGTGGAGCCGGTGCCCGGCGACCACGACGGCCTCGGCTGGCGGACACGGGTCGAGTTCGCCGTCGACGAGGCCGGCCGGGCGGGACTGCGCCAGCACCGGTCGCACGACGTGGTGCCCGTCGACACGTGCCTCATCGCCGACGAGGGGGTCCTCGCCACCGGTGTCCTGCATGGCCACTGGGACGGCGAGCAGGCGGTCGACGTCGTCGCCCCGTCCACGGGCGAGGCCGTCGTCGTGCCGGTCCCGTCGGGGGAGCAGGACGTCCCGACCGTCGTCGAGCACGTCGCGGCGCAGCGCTTCGCCGGCGACTTCCAGGTCTCGGCCCGGGGGTTCTGGCAGGTGCACCCCGGCGCCGCAGCCACCTTCGTCGACACCGTCCTGGAGGTTCTCGCGCCTCGCGAGGGGGAGACGGCGCTCGACCTCTACTCCGGTGTCGGCCTGTTCGCCGCGGCCCTCGCCGAGGCGGTCGGGCCCGGCGGCAAGGTCGTCGCGGTGGAGTCCGACGCCGACGCGGTGGCCTCCGCCGCGGCCAACCTCGCCGCGTACCCCTCCGTCCTCGCCCTGCGCGCTCGCGTCGACGACGCATTCGGGGTGGCGCGGCCGAAGCGCTCAGGACCCGGTTCGCGCGGGCAGCGCTCCCGCAAGCTGCGTCGCCACCCCCTGCTGCCGCTGCGCGCCGACCTCGTGGTCCTCGACCCGCCGCGGACGGGGGCGGGCAAGGACGTCGTCGCGCAGGTCGCCGCGCTGGAGCCACGAGCCATCGCCTACGTCGCGTGCGACCCCGCGGCCCTGGCCCGGGACACCGCGTGGTTGGCGGAGGCCGGGTACGAGCTGCTCGGGCTGCGGGCCTTCGACGCCTTCCCGATGACGCACCACGTCGAGTGCGTCGCCGTGTTCGGCCGGTGACCCACCCCGCGCCGTCGGCCCCGACGTCGGGGTCGGTGTGGCGGTACCCGGGTATGCCGGCGCTCGGTCTGGTGTGCGTGTTCGGGTTCAGCGGGTACGCCGCCCTGCTCTCGGTCGCGCCGCTGTGGGCGGCCCGGGGTGGCGCCGACGCGGTCGGCTCCGGACTCGTCAACGGGGTGCTGTTGGCGGCCACGGTGCTGACCCAGCTCGGGGTGCCGGCCCTGCTGCGCCGCCTGGGCCACGGACCCGTCATCGCCGCCGGCGTCCTCCTCATGGGCGTCGCCTCGCCCGCCTACCTGCTGTCCGACGCGCTGGGGCCGGTCCTGCTCCTGTCCGCGGTCCGGGGCATCGGGTTCGGCATCATCACGGTCACCGGCTCCGCGGTGGTCGCCCACCTCGTACCGGCCGCCAGGCGGGGCGCCGCGGTGGGCGCCTACGGCCTCGCCGTGGCCGTCCCCAACCTCGTCCTGCTCCCGGCCTCGGTGGCGGTCGCCGACCGCTGGGGCTTCGGCTGGGTCTTCGCCGTGGGCGCGCTGCCGGTCGTCGCCTCACCCTTCGCCTTCGCGGTGGGGCGGGCACTTGGGGAGGCCGACCGCGTGACCGGTGCGTCGCCGCGCCTGGACCGGCGCACGGCGTGGGCCGTCGCGCGGCCGACCGCCGTCCTCTTCGCCGTGACGATGGCCGGGGGAGGGCTGCTCACCTTCGCGCCGCAGGTCGTGGACTCCGCGTCCGCGTCCTGGGTGCTGCTCGTGCTCGGGGTGGGCACCGCCGCGTGCCGCTGGGGTGCCGGCCACCTCTCGGACCGGTACGGCGCCGAGCGGTTCCTCGCGCCGCTGCTGCTCGTCGGCGCCGCCGGTCTGTGCCTGTGTGCCTGGGCGGCGCAGCGCGGGGATGGCCTCCGGCTCCTGCTCGCAGGGGCGGCGTTGGCCGGGGTCGCGTACGGCGGCCTGCAGAACCTCACCCTCGTGGTGGCCTTCCACCAGGTGGACCGCGGCCACATCCCCGTCGCGAGCGCCGGCTGGAACATCGGCTTCGACGGCGGCACCGCGGCCGGCGCCGTGGCCATGGGCGCGATCGCGACGGCGTCCGGCTTCGGGGCAGGGTTTCTCGCGCTCGCCGTCGTGTGCGTGTCCGCGCTCCCGCTGTGCGTCCCCGCCCGGGGACGGGCCGCGGGCGGTGCTGCGGACGAGGTTGCCTAGGCTCCTGCGTCGTGCCCGAAGCCCCCGCGCAGGTCCCGTTCACCCACCACGTCGAGGTCCACTTCTACGAGGTCGACCAGGTGGGAGTCGTCTTCAACGCCTGGTACCTCGCGTGGTGCGACGACGCCCGCCTCGCCTGCCTCGCCGCGCGGGGCTACGGCCTCGAGGAGGCCAAGGCGGCCGACGCGCTCCCGCTGGTCCGGCACGCCGACATCGAGTGGCTGGCGAGCCTGTCGGCCGGGGACCGCGCCGACATCGTCGTGCGGCCGGTCCGCGTCGGGTCCACGAGCTTCACGCTGCGCCACGAGATCCACCGCGCGAGCGACGGCCTGCTGTGCGCCGTGCTCACCATCACCTACGTGGCGGCTGGGCTGGGGGAGCGCACCAAACGTGAGCTGCCACTTTCGCTCCGTACGGCATTGGACGAGGATCGAGACCGGACCTGACCACGCACGACCGACGTGATATCTTGACGTCAAGATAAATCGAGATCGACCAGCAGAGTGCAGCGACGCACAACTGAGCATCGAAGGAGCAGGCAGTGGCCAGCACGAACAGCTTCAACGCCCACGGTGAACTCACGGTCGGCGACCAGTCCTACGAGATCTACCGGCTGTCCGCGGTCGAGGGTGCCGAGTCCCTCCCGTACAGCCTCAAGGTGCTGCTGGAGAACCTCCTGCGCACCGAGGACGGCGCCAACATCACCGCCGACCACATCCGGGCCCTGGGCTCCTGGGACGAGAACGCCGACCCCGACACCGAGATCCAGTTCACGCCCGCCCGCGTGATCATGCAGGACTTCACCGGCGTGCCGTGCGTCGTCGACCTGGCCACGATGCGCGAGGCCGTCGCCGAGCTCGGTGGCGACCCCGCCAAGATCAACCCGCTCAGCCCCGCCGAGATGGTCATCGACCACTCCGTGATCATCGACGTGTTCGGCCGCGCCGACGCCTTCGAGAAGAACGTCGAGATCGAGTACGAGCGCAACCGTGAGCGCTACCAGTTCCTGCGCTGGGGCCAGACCGCGTTCGACGACTTCAAGGTCGTTCCCCCGGGCACCGGCATCGTCCACCAGGTCAACATCGAGCACCTCGCCCGCACCGTCATGGTCCGCGACGGCGTGGCCTACCCCGACACCTGCGTCGGCACCGACTCGCACACCACCATGGTCAACGGCCTCGGCGTGCTCGGCTGGGGCGTCGGCGGCATCGAGGCCGAGGCGGCCATGCTCGGCCAGCCCGTGTCGATGCTCATCCCGCGCGTGGTCGGCTTCAAGCTGTCCGGCTCGATCCCGCCGGGCGCCACCGCCACCGACGTCGTCCTCACGATCACCGAGATGCTGCGCAAGCACGGCGTCGTCGGCAAGTTCGTCGAGTTCTACGGCGAGGGCGTCGGCGCCGTGCCGCTGGCCAACCGCGCCACGATCGGCAACATGAGCCCCGAGTTCGGCTCGACCTGCGCGATCTTCCCGATCGACGACGTGACCCTGGAGTACCTGCGCCTCACCGGTCGCTCCGACGAGTCGGTCGCCCTCGTGGAGGCCTACGCCAAGGAGCAGGGCATGTGGCTGCAGGCCGGCCCGGACCAGCCCGAGTCGCGCTTCTCCGAGTACCTCGAGCTCGACCTGTCCACGGTCGTCCCCTCCATCGCCGGCCCCAAGCGCCCCCAGGACCGCATCGCCCTCACCGACGCCAAGGACGCCTTCCGCAAGGTGCTCCCCACCTACGTCTCGCACCACGAGGGCGACGCCGGTATGGCGACCAGCTTCCCGGCGAGTGACCCCTCGCCGCAGGGTGCGACGGACGGCACCAACGGCGGCTCCAAGCCGGCCGACGAGGGTGACGGCGTCGGCCGCCCGACCCGCAAGGTGAGCGTCACCACCGCGGAGGGCGCGACGTTCGAGATCGACCACGGCATCGTGTCGATCGCCTCGATCACCTCCTGCACCAACACCTCCAACCCGTCGGTGATGATGGCCGCGGCCATGCTGGCCAAGAACGCGGTGGACCGCGGGCTCACCGTGGCCCCGTGGGTGAAGACGTCGATGGCACCCGGCTCCAAGGTGGTCTCCGACTACTACGAGAAGGCCGGCATGTGGCCCTACCTCGAGAAGCTCGGCTTCCACCTCGTCGGCTACGGCTGCACCACCTGCATCGGCAACTCCGGCCCCCTGTCGGACGAGATCTCCAAGGCCATCAACGACAACGACCTCGCCGTCGTGTCGGTGCTGTCGGGCAACCGCAACTTCGAGGGCCGCATCAACCCCGACGTGAAGATGAACTACCTCGCGTCGCCGCCCCTGGTCATCGCCTACGCCCTCGCCGGCACCATGGACTTCGACTTCGACGCCGAGCCCCTGGGCCAGGACACCGACGGCAAGGACGTGTTCCTCAAGGACCTGTGGCCGAGCCCGGCCGACGTCGAGCAGACCATCGCCGAGAGCATCAACAAGGAGATGTTCACCAAGGACTACGCCGACGTCTTCGCGGGTGACGAGCGCTGGCAGTCCCTGCCGACGCCCGAGGGCAAGACCTTCGACTGGGCCGACGACTCCACCTACGTCCGCAAGCCCCCGTACTTCGACGGCATGCAGATGGAGACGACGCCGGTCGAGGACATCTCGGGTGCGCGGGTCCTGGCCAAGCTCGGTGACTCGGTCACGACCGACCACATCAGCCCGGCCGGCTCGATCAAGGCCGACAGCCCGGCCGGCAAGTACCTCGCAGAGCGCGGTATCGAGCGCAAGGACTTCAACTCCTACGGCTCGCGCCGCGGCAACCACGAGGTGATGATCCGCGGCACGTTTGCCAACATCAGGCTCAAGAACCTGCTCCTCGACGGTGTCGAGGGCGGCTTCACCCGCAACTTCCTGGCGGGTGGCGAGCAGACGACGATCTTCGACGCCTCGTCCGCCTACCAGGAGGCCGGCGTCCCGCTCGTCATCCTGGCGGGCAAGGAGTACGGCTCGGGCTCCTCGCGCGACTGGGCTGCGAAGGGCACCCGCCTGCTCGGGGTCAAGGCCGTCATCGCCGAGAGCTACGAGCGCATCCACCGCTCGAATCTCATTGGCATGGGCGTGATTCCGCTCCAGTACCCGGCCGGGCAGAACGCCGAGTCGCTCGGCCTCGACGGCACCGAGACCTTCTCGATCACCGGCATCACGGCGCTCAACGAGGGCTCGACGCCGAAGACGGTCAAGGTCGTCGCAGAGCGTGAGGGCGTGGACCCGGTGGAGTTCGACGCGGTCGTCCGCATCGACACCCCCGGGGAGGCCGACTACTACCGCAACGGCGGCATCCTGCAGTACGTCCTGCGCTCGCTCGTCAACAGCTGACGCCGCCGCGCGCCGAAGCCGGCGCCCGGTCACGAGGGCCCGTCCACCACTGGTGGGCGGGCCCCTCGCCGTAGGGCGCGTACGTCGGATGGGGGAGGTCTCGCGTGTGTTTGCCTTCGTTCGGGGTTGCGAGGGTCGATTCCTGATGTTTCACTGAGTGAAGTACTTCTCGGAGCTGGGGAACTCAGGAGATGACATGCGGGGGATCGCGCGCACTGACAGCCTGGTGAGGCTGGTCATGTGGGGCGCGCTCCTGGCGGTGGCGTGGATCCTGTTCAGCCCGGGCAAGGCGAGCGCCAGCGAGCACCCCGTCCAGGACGTCGTGCGTTCGACGACTTCGCTGACCGGCGCCGTCCGCGATGTGTCAAAGGCGTTGCCGCAGAAGGACTTTCGTGACTCGCGGGTCAAGGTGATGAAGTCGGTGATCGAGCCCGTGCTCGCTCCGGTCGCGACCACCTCCAGCGCCCTGGACCCGGTCGTGGCCACCACCGCGCACTCCGTGAGGGCCGTCGTCGACAGCACCGTGGCGACGGTGGATGCCACGACCGAGTCGGTGCCGGTCCTCGCCCCGTCGGTGAGGGAGATCACGGGCCTCGTCGGCCAGGTGGCCGACGCGCTGCCCGTCATCGGCTCCTCGCCCGTGGTCGAGCTCCCGCTTCCCGCGGTGCCGTCAGGCTCAGGACCCTCCACCTCGTCGCCGGTGGTGCCTGCGGGCGCCGGCGTCTCGACCGTCTCGGTGTCCGGGGACGTGCGTGCGGACGACTCAGCGGCGCCGGCGACAAGGCGGGTGTCGGGTCTGCGACCGGTCGTCGATGTCACCGCGGAAGCGGCCCCGGCTGGGCCGATCTCGGAGGCGATGGCCGGCGGCAACACTCATCCGGGCGCCGCGGATGGCGCTGGTCCGACCGGTGCGACTGCGCCTCGTCAGCCGCAGCCGTGGCCGTCCCAGCCCACTCCGGCGTCCCCGGCCCCGGCTCCCGCGAGCGCCGGGTCCACCAGCCAGCTGCAGGGTGCCGACGTCCCGGCCGTCCTGCCCTCCAAGCCATCGACGAGCGGCGCCGCAGCAGGCGCCCTCCCCTCCAGCGACGACCGGGCGCCCGGCGCCCTGAACACCCGACCCGGCCTCCGACCTGACTGATGCGGCTCCGGCGCCTCCTAGCGCGGCGTGAGAGCAGTGCCTGCACGACGCGGGCGACCACAGCAGACGTCAGGAAGGAAGAACCATGCACACCTACGTGCGTCGAGGGCTGCAGACAGCCCTCATGGTCGGGGGCGGGATCCTGTTCTTTGCAGGGCACGCTTCCGCGGAAGAGAACACGACGGGCGCCGACAGCGCCCTGGGCGGCAACCAGGTGGCCGTGGCCGCCTCGGTGCCGGTGACGGTGTCGGGCAACTCGATCAGCCTCATCGGTGACTCGAGCTCGTCAGGGGCCGACAGCTCCGCGCAGAGCACCCCAGCGGGCTCGTCGTCGTCCACCACGGACGGGTCGAGCTCGGTCGCCGGCGGCAACCAGGGGGACCTCGCCGTCGCGCTCCCCGTCGACCTCAGTGGCAACAGCATCTCGGTGATCGGGGACTCCTCGTCCACCGGTGCAGACAGCACAGCCTCGGGGTCGGGCGGCTCGACCTCGGGTGGCGCCACCGCGACTGGTGGTTCGACCTCCGGTGAGGACTCGGCCGCTGGTGGCAACCAGGCGACGGCCCCGGTGACGGCTCCGGTTGTCGCTGGTGGCAACGCGGTGTCGGTGATCGGTGACTCGACCTCGACCGGCGCCGACAGCTCGACCACGGGGACTCAGGGAAGTGGTGCTGCGACTGGTGGTTCGACCTCCGGTGAGGACTCGGCCGCTGGTGGCAACCAGGCGACGGCCCCGGTGACGGCTCCGGTCGTGGCTGGTGGCAACGCGGTGTCGGTGATCGGTGACTCGACCTCGACCGGCGCCGACAGCACGGGCACGGGCTCGGGAACGCAGGAAAGTGGTGCTGCGACTGGTGGTTCGACCTCCGGTGAGGACTCGGCTGGCGGTGGCAACCAGGTCACCCTGCCCGTCACGGTGCCCGTCGGTATCGGAGGCAACGCCGTCTTCGTCATCGGCGACTCGACCACCACAGGCGCGGATACCTCCGCCACCGACCCCGGTGACGGGAACGACCCCGGCACCGGCCCGGGCGACGGGACCGATCCCGGTACGGGCACCGACCCCGGTGACGGAACCGGTCCCGGTACCGGCGACGCCGGCACCGTGCCGTCCGGCGGGGCGGACTCGCTGCCGGCCGCCGAGCTGGGCTCCCAGGCTGCGTCGGCCGTGCCGGCCCTGGCAGCACAGGCCGTTCAGGGTTCCCTGGCGATGACGGGGAGCGATCCCCTTCCGCTGCTGGGGATCGCCGTGCTCCTGCTCCTGGCAGGACTGCGGCTGCGGGTCGTCTCCAGGCAGTTCGCCGCCCGGGGGTGAACCCGCGCCGGGGCGGGGCGGGCGTTGGCAGCACCCCCACGACGCCCGCTCCGTCCCGGCACCTCGCCCGACCATGCGCCGTACCTCGCCACGGCAGTGCCGTGGACGTCGTCCCACCCCGCCCCGGCGGCAGCCTGCCGTCAGGGGCCCCGTAGCGTGGCCGCCATGGCGACCTCGTTGACCGCTGCCGTGGACTGGGCGATGGACAAGTCGCTCGTGCTGGGCTACACCCGTCTGGGTCCTCGGCTGAGACGGTCGTGGTGGCCGTCGGACCCGCGTCCGGGCTGCCTGGCCGGTCGGCACGTGCTGGTCACTGGCGCGAGCGGGGGGCTGGGGCTTGCGACCGCTGCCGG
This sequence comes from Pedococcus sp. 2YAF34, assembly GCF_052114585.1. Classification (NCBI taxonomy): domain Bacteria; kingdom Bacillati; phylum Actinomycetota; class Actinomycetes; order Micrococcales; family Intrasporangiaceae; genus Pedococcus; species Pedococcus sp. 2YAF34. Next base: position 23,862 of record NZ_JBFRFA010000028.1, on the reverse strand, counting down.
CCTGGCTCCACTGGGAGCCACGGTGCACCTGCTCGGTCGCAGCGCCGACCGCCTCGCGCAGGCGGAACAGACGCTGCTGGAGGGGATGCCGTCCGCGCGGGTGGAGACCGTGGTGTGCGACGTGAGCGACCTCGACGCCGTGCGCGAGTTCGCGACGTCCTTCGCCGCCCGGGTGCCGAAGCTGCACGCAGTGGTGCACAACGCGGGCGTCCTGCCGCCGGAGCGCCGGACCTCTCCCCAGGGGCACGAGCTCACCCTCGCCACCCACGTGCTGGGTCCGCACCTCATGACCGGGCTGCTGGCGGACACGCTCGGGGGAGGGCGCGTCGTCGTGGTGACCTCCGGCGGTGCCTACAGCCAGAAGCTCGCCGTCGACGACCCCGAGTACCTCGGGGGGGACTACAGCGGCGCCACCGCCTACGCCCGGACCAAGCGCATGCAGATCGTGCTCGCCGAGCTGTGGGCGGACCACCTGCGCTCCCGCGACGTCTCGGTCCACTCGATGCACCCTGGATGGGCGGACACCCCCGGCGTCACCGACTCGCTGCCGGGGTTCGCGACCGTCATGGGTCCGCTGCTGCGCTCCCCTGCCGAGGGCGCCGACACGGTGACCTGGCTGGTTGCCACCGACGACCGGCTTGGCACTGGCGGGTTCTGGCACGACCGCAGGCGGCGCCCGACCCACTACGCACCGGTCGGGGTGGAGACCAAGGACCAGCGGCAGCGGTTCTGGGACTTCGTCGTCGAGGCGACGGGGGAGTCGCTCGGCTGATCGGGGTGTGCGGCGCCTCGCCATGGCCTAGAATCGAACACATGTTCGAACACGCCGGTCTGGTCGCGAGGCGGACTGTGCCGGCATCCGGAGGCTGCTGTGCCGACCCACGCCCGCCGGGCTGAGGTCGTCGGCGCGGTGCCCCCGGGGTGGCCGCCGCTCGTCCCGCCGCCGGAGAGCCCGGGGTGGCAGGTGCCCGCGGTGTCGTGGCTGCTCGACCACTGCCCGGCCGACTACCGGTCCTACGCCGGGTGGCGTCGGCAACCGGTGGCCCTGGCCTGGGTCACGACCCGCCACATCGACGCCCAGCTCGTGGCCATGCGGCAGGCCTACCGCGAGGTCAGGGTCGAGCTCGGCGACCACCTCACCAGCGAGGGCCTCAGCCAGGTCCTCGCCGACCTCGAGGCCGAGGGCGTGCGCCTGCTCGCCGCCCGGCGCAGCGCGGGCCTGGTGTACGACGCGCTGCAGGGCCGGCGCTACGTACCCCGCCTCTGAGCGGTCGAGGACAGGAGCGCGGGTGGGCCGGGTACGTCCCCGCCGGCCCACCCGCAGCCTGTGGCTCGCACGTGCGAGCAGTGACCTCCTACCCCTTGTCGCCGCCCTCATTCGCCCCGCGGACGAACTGTCGCTGGAAGGCGAAGAACAGCAGCGCGACCGGGATGGTCGTGAGCAGCGCCGCCCCGAGCTTGAGGGGGTACTGCGAGCCGGCGCCGAGGTCGCCGCTGGCGAGGCTCGCGAGCCCGGTGACCAGGGTCTTGAGCTCGGGGCTCTGCGTGGTCACCAGGAAGTGTGTGAACTCGTTCCACGACCCCTGGAACGACAGGATCGTCAGTGTGATCAGCGCGGGGCGCGCCATCGGCAGGACCACCGACCAGAAGGTGCGGAAGACCCCAGCGCCGTCGATCCGCGCGGCCTCCTCGACCGACACGGGGATCGAGTCGAAGAACTGCTTCATGATGAAGACGCCGGCCGCGTCGACCAGCAGTGGCAGCACCATGGCCGAGTAGGTGTCGTAGATGCCCAGGTAGCTCACCATGAGGAACTTGGGGATGAGCAGGGCGACGCCCGGCACGCTCATCACCGCCAGCACCGTCCCGAACAGGAACCTGCGCCCCCGGAACCGCAGCCGCGACAAGGCGTAGCCCGCGAGGCTGTCGAAGAAGACCCGGGCCGCCGTCACCACCAGCGTGATGACCACCGAGTTGCCGAGCCACCGCATGATCGGCACCGAGGTGTCGCCGCCGATGCCGAAGATGCGCTTCCACGCGGAGGGGTCGAACGGGTGGGGGATGAGGCTGAGCGGGCTGTCGGTCGCTGACGAGTCCGTCTTGAACGACGTCGCGATCTGGATGAGGAACGGGTAGAGGTAGATGACCGAGAACAGGACGAGCACGACGTAGAAGAGGATGAGCTTCCACCCGGTGGTGCGTCTGGTCATCGTGTCCTCCCGGCCGGCACGCGGGCGACCTGGTCGTTGGCGACGGCTGCAGCGGTCGCGCCGCCGGGGGTGCGTCGCCGCCGACGGGGGGCGTCCTTGTCGCGCATCACCCACCGCTGGAAGGCGGTCAGGGCGACGATGAGCAGGAACACGACGAACGACATCGCCGCGCCGCTGCCGTACTGGAGGCTGGTGAACGACTGCTTGTAGGACAGGAACGCCGGCGTCAGCGTGGTGTTGCCCGGTGCGCCCTTGCCCATGACATAGATCTGGTCGAAGACCTGCCAGGTGCCGATGAGCCCGAGCGTGGTGACCAGGAAGATCGTCGGCTTGAGCATGGGCAGCGTCACGTAGCGCAGCTTCTGCCACGGTGAGACCCCGTCGAGCATGGCCGCCTCGTCGACCTCGCCGGGCAGGTCCTGCAGGGCCGCGAGGAACATCAGCATGAACGTGCCGGTCGTGGTCCAGATGGCCAGGATGATGATGACGCACATGGCGACCGACGGACCGGACAGCCAGTCCCAGACCGAGCGCCCGAGCACCTCGCCCTGCGCCCACGAGGGGCTGTCACCGACGCCCAAGGCCTGGAGCAGGAGGTGCAGCAGGCCGCGCGAGTCGCTGAACCAGGCCGGCCCCTTCACCCCGAACGTCTCGAGCACGGCGTTGACGGCGCCCGAGTTGGCGAACAGGAACAGGAAGACGACGCTGATGGCGATCGAGCTGGTCACCGAGGGGAAGTAGAACGCGGTCCGGAAGAAGCCCTTGCCCTTGAGGAACCGGTTGCTGACGATCAGCGCGAGGAAGAACGAGATGGCGGTCTGCAGCGGCACCACGAGGAGGACGTACCAGAAGTTGTTGGCGAGGGACTGCATGAAGGTGGACCGCTTGAGGCCGTCCTCGGTGAACAGCGAGGTGTAGTTGCTGGCCCCGACCCACTGGGCGTTCTGGCCTCCCTGGAACGGCGAGCCGTTGCCGTTCCAGTTGGTGAAGCTCACGTAGAGGGCCATGAGCACGGGGATGAACAGGAACAGCCCGAGCACGACGATCATCGGCGCGGTGAAGACCCAGCCCGCCACGCCTTCGCGACCGTGGATCCCGCCGCCGCCACGCAGGCGGCGGCGGGACCCGGTGGTGGTGGTCACGGTCACTGGCCCTTGAGGGCCGCGTCACCGTTCTTCTGCAGGGTGGCGAGGATGGACTTCGGGTCCTTGGAGGCCAGCTGCTCGAGGTCGGTGTTGAAGGCAGCCATGACCGGGTCGAAACCGGGCAGGTTGACCGGGCCGGTGCCGTAGTCGCCACCGGCGGCGAAGGCTGCGTCGTCCGGGAAGGCGGCGGCGTACTGCTTGGCGCCCTCGGTGGTCGACGGCATCACGCCGAACGCCTTGGCGAAGGCCATCTGCTGCTCGACCGACGTGAGGGACTTCACCAGGTCGACGGCGGCCGCCTGGTTCTTGGACTTGGCCGCGATGCCCCAGCAGTTGCTGAACAGCAGCGTGCCCTTGCCGGCCGGGCCCGCGGGGAGCTCGACGACCTTGGCCTTGATGTCTGGGAAGTCGTTCTTCAGGGCGCCGCGGATCCAGTTGCCCTCGATGGTCATGGCGGCCTTACCCTTGCCGAGCGCCTCGCCGCCCCACCCTGCGTCGACCTGCTTGGCGTACTTCATCGAGCCGGACTTGAGGAGCTTCTGCGCCTCGGTGAGGCCCGCCGCGTTCTGGCTCGTGTCGGCGGTGACCGACTTGCCGTCCTCGCTGACGACCCAGCCACCGGCCTGGCGCATGAAGACGCCCAGGCGGGCCCACTCGCCGCTGACGACGAGCCCGGTCACCTTGCCGGAGGTGAGCTTCTTGGCGACGGTCTCCAGACCGGCCCAGTCCTTGGGGATGTCGGCGTCGGTCAGGCCGGCCTTGGTCCACAGGTCGGTGTTGATGACGAGGGCCAGGGTGGAGAAGTCCTTCGGCGCGCACTGCAGCTTGCCGTCGTAGGTGTAGGTCTTGACCAGGCTGTCGAGGAAGCCCGCGTCCTTGACCTGGTCGCCGTAGGCGTAGAGGTTCCCCGCCTTGGCGAAGTCGCCGATGCGGCCGGCGTCGGCGTAGAACACGTCCGGCGGGGTCCCGCCGGCGAAGCCCTGCCCGAGCTGCTGGTTGAGGTCGGAGGCCACGACGACCTCGGCGGTGTTGCCGGACTTCTTGCTCCAGGCGTCGGCCGCCGCCTTGACCGCGGCGGTCTCGGCGTCACCGGACGTGCCGATGAGGATCTGCAGCTTGGCAGGCCCGGAGGACTGCTTGGGGCTCGAGCTGCCCTTGTCGAATCCGCCTCCGCCGCAGGCGGAGAGAGCGAGTGCGGACGTGGTCACGAAGACCAGTCCCAGTGTGGTGGTGCGCCTCATGGCTGCTCCTCGGTGATGGGTGTGTCGCGGGGCCGGGTGGCCGACGACGTGGGGGTGCGGGTGGTGCTGGAACGAACCGTGAGCGCGGGGGCGAGCAGCACGGGTCGGGGGCTCTCGGGGGAGGTGAGCATCTGCCAGGCGGTCCGGGCTGCTTCGGCGATCGGCTGCCGGATGCTCGTGACCGACAGCGCGTCGGCGACGTCGGTGTCGTCGAAGCCGACCACCCCGATGTCGGCGCCGAGGGCCAGACCGGTGTTGCGCACGGCGCGGACCGCACCGAGCGCGAGCATGTCCGAGGCGCAGACGACGGCGCTGCCGAGGCCGAGGCGCCGCAGCAGCCGCTCGGCGGCAGCGGTGGCCTGGTCGAGGTCCTGCACCGACTCCTCGGCCTCGAGCTGCCCGCTCGCGGTGCGGCCGGCGTCGGCGAGGCCGGCGAGCCAGCCGTGGCGGCGGTCGTCACCGACGGGGGAGCCGGTCGGCCAACCGAGGAACCCGATGCGGTCGTACCCGGCGGCCACGAGGTGGGCGACCGCTTCTCGGACGCCCGCGCCGCCGTCGACGTCCACCCACTGGCGCAGCTCGGGCAGGTCCCACACGCGGCCGAACGCCACGAACGGGACGTGGTGGTCGAGGAGCCACTGAGGGCGCGGGTCGCCGTGCCGGGTGTCGGCGAGGACGAAGCCGTCGACGAGGCCGGTGGCCAGGGTCTGGCGGTAGCCCTCGATGACGTCCTCGGGGTCGGGGGCGAACGTCATGAGGTGGGAGCCGTGAGCCGGCGCCGCCACCGTGAGCTGCACGAGGAACTCGTCGAGGATGTGGCCCAGGCGGCCGTGGCCGGAGGGGTTGACCTCGAAGCCGTAGGCCGCGGCCTTGCGCCGGCGCAGCTGCTGGGCGGTGATGTGCGGGGTGAAGCCGAGGCGGTCGATCTCGCGCAGGACCCGCTCGAGGGTGGGGGCGGCGACCTTGTCGGGGCGGTTGAGCGCGTTGCTGACCGTCTGGCGGGAGACCTGCGCGGCGCGGGCGACGTCGACGATGGTGGCGCGACCCGGCGGGGTGTCCGCCGTCGCCCTCGTCAGGTCCGCCATCGATCGCTCCCTCGCGATGTGATCGTTCAAACCGATGCGCGTTTGAACGTTCCAACAAAATGGGAGCATGCTCTACGCACCCGGCGTCGTCAAGGGCATGATGGGACGGCACGCCGGGAACCGACCGAGCGGCAGCGTCCACGTGACCGGGGCGCCGACAGCCCGCTGACCTGCCCAGACGTCCACGGAGAGAAGGCCCACAGGTGTCCGACCACGAGGCGGCAGACGCCGACACGACGGCTACGACGACCGACAGCGCGACGGCCGGCCCGCCCCCGAGGCAGCCGTGGCTCCACCAGCTCAACGTCTGCGTCAACGGCAACGCGACAGCGCTCTCCTCGACCGGCGGCGACATCGAGCCGGGCACGGCCCAGGGGCTCTACGTCGACGACGTCCGGGTCCTCAGCGAGGCCACCGTGCGCCTCGAGGGCGAGGCGCCTGCCTTCGTGGCCGAGGGCGCGAGCGGTCCCCGCGCGGAGTTCGTCCTGTCGGCCCGAAACCTCGGCAACCCGGGCCCCGACCCCACGGTCGAGGTCCACCGCACCCGGCTGCTGGAGGACGGCGCCATGGTCGAGCGGGTCGTCCTCACCTCGCGGGCCGCCGACACCGTCCGTGCCCGGCTGGTGCTCGAGCTCGCAGGCGACGGAGCGGCCATCGGCTCGGTGAAGGCCGGGCACGTCGTGCACCCCGAGGTGGCCCCGCAGGTCGTCACGGCGCCCGACGGCGACGCCCTGGTCACCACCTTCGAGCGCCACGCCACCCGGACGACCTTCGACCCGGCGCCGGCCGCGCTGCTGGTCAGGGGTGACCGCGCCGTCGTCGAGGTCGACCTGGTCGTGGAGCCGGGGGAGAGCGCCGCCACCACGATGCGCGTGGAGACCACGAGGACCTCGGCCTCGGTGCTCGACGCCGACCCCGGTCGTGCCGCCGTGGCGTGGGACGGAGTGCGCGTGGTCGCGGACGACCCCCGGCTCGCCCCCGTCGTCGACCACTCCATGGACGACCTGCGCCACCTGCTCCTGCGCGACCCCGACGACCGGGCCGACGTCTTCGCTGCCGCCGGAACCCCGTGGTACCTCACGCTCTTCGGCCGTGACTCGATCTGGGCCGCCCGGATGATGCTGCCCTTCGGCACCGACCTCGCCGCCGGCACCCTGCGCGTCCTGGCCCGTCGCCAGGGCACCAGGGACGACCCGCGCAGCGCCGAGGCGCCCGGCAAGATCCCCCACGAGCTGCGCCGCACGGCATACCTCGACCCGGAGAGCGGGCTGGCGCTCCCGCCGGTCTACTACGGCACGGTCGACGCCACCGCGCTCTGGGTCACGCTGCTCGTCGAGGCGTGGCAGTGGGGTATGCCGCAGGACGAGGTCCGCGCGCTGCTGCCGAACCTGCGCGCCGCCGTGCAGTGGCTCACCACCACCGGCCAGCCGGACGAGGACGGCCTGCTCAAGTACCTCGACACCTCGGGCACCGGACTGGCCAACCAGGGCTGGAAGGACTCCGGCGACTCGATCCGCTGGCGCGACGGGCACGTCGCCGACGGCCCCATCGCGCTCGTGGAGGCGCAGGCGTACGCCGTCGAGGCGCTCAACGGCGCGGCGCGCCTCCTGCGAGCCCTGGGCGAGGAGGGCGCGGACGAGGCGGAGAAGGAGGCCGAGGGGCTGCGCACCCGCCTCTCCGAGCGGTACTGGGTGCAGACCGACGCCGGCCGCCACCTGGCCATCGCCCTCGACGGGCGCGGCGCCGCCGTCGACGGGCTCGCCTCCAACATGGGGCACGTCCTCGGCACCGGTGTGCTGACCCCGGCCGAGTCCGACTCGGTCGCAGCCCAGCTCACCGGCGACGAGCTGCTCGACGAGTTCGGGGTCCGCACCCTCGGCTCCGGGAACGGCGGGTTCAACCCCATCGGCTACCACACGGGGTCCATCTGGACCCATGACACCGCCATCGTGGCGCTGGGCCTGGCCCGCGAGGGGCACCGTGCCGAGAGTGCAGCCGTCGCGACGGCACTCGTCGCGTCGGCCGAGGCGTTCGACTACCGCTGGCCCGAGCTCTACTCCGGGCTGCCCATGATGGGCAGGCCCTCGCCGTACCCCGCCTCGTGCCGCCCGCAGGCATGGTCGGCGGCCTCCGCCGGCGCCCTCGTCACGGTCGCGCTGGGGCTCCGCGCGGACCTGCCCGCCGGGGTCCTGGAGGTCGACCCGGTCGTGCCCCCGCCGTTCGGGGCCCTGCGCGTGGAGGGCCTGCGGCTCGGGGACGCCACGGTGACCGTGAGCGTTGACCGGGACGGACACGCCGAGGTGACCGGGGCCCCGGAGGGCGTCGAGGTCAGGCTGGGCGGCACCAGCGCTTAGACTCAGTCGCTTGCCCGATGTCGAGCCCGATGTCATGCCCGACGTACTGCCCGACGTCAGGGACGGGCGACCGACAGAGTGAAAGGACGGCCCTGCGTGGGACTGCTCGAGACCATCAAGAGCCCTGCCGACCTCAAGGCGCTGCCCGCCACCTCGATGGCACCCCTCGCCGAGGAGATCCGCACGTTCCTCGTGGAGTCGGTCTCCCGGACCGGCGGCCACCTCGGGCCCAACCTCGGCGTCGTCGAGCTCACCATCGCGCTGCACCGCGTCTTCGACAGCCCCCGCGACACGATCGTCTTCGACACCGGGCACCAGTCCTACGTCCACAAGCTGCTCACCGGGCGCCACGACTTCAGCAAGCTCAAGAAGCAGGGTGGCCTGTCGGGCTACCCGAGCCGCGCCGAGTCGCCGCACGACGTGGTGGAGAACTCCCACGCGTCCACCGCCCTGTCCTGGGCTGACGGCATCGCCAAGGCCCGGCGCCTGAAGGGCGAGCGCGGACGCCACACCGTCGCCGTGATCGGTGACGGCGCGCTGACCGGCGGGATGGCGTGGGAGGCGATCAACAACATCGCCGCCGACAAGGACCTGCCGCTGACGATCATCGTCAACGACAACGAGCGCTCCTACGCCCCGACCATCGGCGGCCTCGCCGAGCACCTCGCGACGCTGCGCACCACGCGCGGCTACGAGCGCTTCCTCGACTGGGGCAAGAACACCCTGCACCGCACCCCCGTCGTCGGCGGCGCGATGTACGAGACGTTGCACGGCATGAAGAAGGGCATCAAGGACATCGTCGCCCCGCAGGGGATGTTCGAGGACCTCGGCCTGAAGTACCTGGGCCCGGTGGACGGTCACGACGAGGCGGCCCTGGAGTCGGCCCTGCGCAGGGCACGAGCCTTCGGCGGGCCGGTCCTCGTGCACGTCATCACGCAGAAGGGCCGCGGCTACCAGCCGGCCATCAACGACGACGCCGACCAGTTCCACAGCGTCGGCAAGATCAACCCCGAGACGGGCCTGCCGTTTGAGGTCAGTGGGCGCATCTGGACCGACGAGTTCAACGACGAGATGGTCGCCCTCGGAGCCGAGCGCCCGGACCTCGTGGCGCTGACCGCCGCCATGCTCATCCCGGTGGGCCTCGACGGGTTCGCCGCCGCCTACCCCGACCGTGTCTTCGACGTCGGGATCGCCGAGCAGCACGCGGTGACCATGGCGAGCGGGCTCGCGTTCGCGGGGCTGCACCCCGTGGTGGCCGTGTACGCGACGTTCCTCAACCGTGCGTTCGACCAGCTCCTCATGGACGCGGCGCTGCACCACGCCGGGATCACCTTCGTGCTCGACCGAGCCGGCATCACCGGCAGCGACGGGCCGTCGCACAACGGCATGTGGGACATGGCGATCGCGTCGATCGTGCCCGGCCTGCGGCTCGCGGCCCCGCGCGACGGCCAGCAGGTGCGGCTGCAGCTGCGCGAGGCCGTCGAGGTCGGCGACGCGCCGACGGTGATCCGCTTCCCCAAGGGCGACGTCGGCGCGCCGGTGCCCGCCCTGCGACAGCAGGGTTCGCTCGACGTGCTCCACGAGACGTCACGCGACGGCTGTGACCTGCTGGTCGTCGGGGTGGGTGCCTTCGCCGCGCTGTCCGTCGACGTCGCCGGCAAGCTCGAGGCGCAGGGACTGCGCGTCACCGCCGTCGACCCCCGCTGGGTGCTGCCCGTCAGCGACGGCCTGGTCGAGCTGGCCCGGTCGGCCGGGGCGGTCGCCGTCGTCGAGGACAACCTCGTGACGTCGGGGGTGGGGACGGCAGTGACCGTCGCCCTGCGCGAGGCGGGCGTCGAGGTGCCGGTGCACCTGCACGGCATACCGAAGGCGTTCCTGGACCACGCCTCGCGCGGTCAGATCCTGGACGAGCTCGGGCTCACTGCGGACGCGGTCGCGACGTCGCTGGCGACGCACCTGCACTGAGCCGCCGGAGGCGCAGTGCCAGCTGGAGCTCCAGGGCGGTGTCCGGGTGCTGCCAGCGCGGCCCGAGCAGCGCCGAGATGCGCTCCAGCCGCTGGCTCACCGTATTGACGTGCACGTGCAGCTCGGTCGCAGCGTGCCGGGGGCTCCCGCCGGCGTCGAAGTAGGCCTGCAGGGTCTTGACGAGCTCGGACCCGCGGCGGGCGTCGTAGTCCAGCAGCGGGCCGAGGTGGGCATGGACGTAGCCGTCGACGTCCGGAGCGGACCCCACGACGAGGCCCGCGAAGCCGAGGTGCGCAGCGCTGGCACCCTGCCCCGCGAGGCCGAGGGACCCCAGGGCCTGCACGGTGCGCACGGCCTCGGCCCACACGGGAGGCACGTCGCCGGTGAGGGCCACCGGCCCCGCGGCGCCGACGCTGACGCGGCCCAGCCGGGTGAGGCGGCGCGCGAGCTCGACGGCGGCCTGCTGGACGTCGAGGGAGGGCACGAGGGCGACCACGCGGCCGTCGTGCTCGCCGACGACGGACCCCGGGCCGGCTGCCGCGTGGGCTGCAAGCAGGAGGGTCCGGCGGGGCACGTCAGCGTCGGCGTCCGCGACCAGCACCGCGTGCCGGGCGGCGGGGTCGACGCCCTCGGTGCGGGCCCGGGCCGCGAGGCTCTGCGGGTCGCCGCGGCCGCTGACGAGATCGGCCACGAGGTCGGTGCGCACGCGCTGCTCGGCCTCTGCCGCCGTGCGCTCGAAGAGCAGGACGAGGGCCGTGACGACTGCTGCGCGTTCGACGGTGCGGCGGTCTGCGTCGTCGAGCACGCCCACGCCGCCGAGGACCAACGCGCCCAGCGGGGTCTGCGGCGCCTTGACACCGATGGCCCACTGGTCGCCCCGGGGGTCGTGGGCGAGGCGGCCGGAGGACAACGTCATGGAGACGGCCGGCGAGGTGGCCACGCCACCGGCGCGGGGGTCGTCGACGGGTGCGTCGCCGTGGGTGCTCAGGCACTCGCCCTCGGAGCCAAGGAGCACCACCCAGCCTCCGAGGAGGTCGCCGAGGGCCTTGGTGATGTCGTCGACGCCACCGCCGGCCAGCACGAGCTCGGCGAAGCGGTCGTGCGCCGCGGCCGCCCGCTCGACGCCTGCGGTGTGGCGGCGCACCTCCTCGGCGGTGCGGGTCTGGACGATCGAGACGGCGGCCAGCGCGGCCAGCGACCCGAGCAGCGCGACCTGGTCGGGGGAGAAGGGCCGCGGCGAGCGGTTGGCGGCGAAGAGCACCCCGACGAACTCGTCCTCGACCACCAGCGGCGTCCCGCAGATCGACACCAGGCCCTCGTCGCCGACGGCGCTGTCGATGGTGCCGGTGTGCTGGAACCTCTGGTCGTGCAGGTAGTCGGCGCTCCAGTAGGGCTTGTGCGTCGAGGCGACCAGGCCGCCGAGTCCGTCGCCGAGGGACAGCCGGACGGTCTGGAACTCGACGCTGACCGACCCGTCGGTGGCGCGCATGAACGTGTCGCCGGCTGCGGGGTCGTAGAGCGTCAGGTAGGAGACGTCGGTGCCGAGCAGGGTCCGGGCGCGGCGGACGATGGCCTCGAGGATGCCACTGGGGTCGCGCAGGGCGGCCAGGTCGCGCGCGGTCTCCACGAGCGCGGTGAGCTCGGCCTCACGCCGTCGCCGGGAGTCGAACGCCGCGCGGACCCGCAGGGCCAGCTCCCGGGCCTCGCCACCGGGGTCGGGGACGGCCCCGAGCTCGGACGCGGGCGCTCCCCCGGCGAGGAGCCGCAGCAGCGTCATCGCGGGGGAGTCGTGCGACTCCTGGGAGTCGTGCGGGTCAGGGGAGTCGGGGGCGTCCATCGAGTCGGATCCTAGGCGGGCGGCGGGCTCAGTGGGCGGTCCAGCCGCCGTCCATCGCAAAGGACGAACCGGACACCGACGCGGCGGAGGTGCCACACAGGAACGCGACGAGCTCGGCCACCTCGCCGGCCTCGACCAGCCGCTTGACCGCCACGGGCTCCAGCATGACCTTGCTGACGACCTCCTCCTCGCTGATGCCGTGCGACCGGGCCTGATCGGCGATCTGCTTCTCGACCAGCGGGGTGCGCACGTAGGCGGGGTTGACGCAGTTGCTCGTCACCCCGTGCTCGGCGCCCTCGAGCGCGGTCACCTTGGACAGCCCCTCGAGGCCGTGCTTCGCCGAGACGTAGGCCGCCTTGAACGGGCTCGCGCGCAGCCCGTGCACGCTCGACACGTTGACGATGCGCCCGAACCCCTGCTCGTACATGTGGGGCAGCACCCGGCGGGTCAGCCGGAACGGGGACGTGAGCATGAGCCGGATGATGAGGTCCCACGTCTCGACGGGGAACTCGTGGATCGGGCTGACGTGCTGGATGCCGGCGTTGTTGACCAGCACGTCGACGTCGCCGGGCAGCTCGTCCACCGCGTCGAGGTCGCTGAGGTCGGTGGGAAGGAGGTCGACGCCATCGAGCCCGGCGAAGCGGCCGAGCCCGTCCGCGTCGCGGTCGACCGCCCAGACGCGCGCGCCCGCGCCGGCGAGCCGCTCGACGCAGGCGGCCCCGATACCACTCGCGGCGCCGGTCACCAGGGCGGTGCGTCCGGTCAGGTCGAGGGTTCCAGGCGTCGTCGGCATGACCGCGAGACTAGGTCTGGCGGGCGGGGGCCGAGCATGTGGTGGCCGACCACAGTTGTGCCTGAAGGTGTGTGGCGAGTCCGGACATGCCGGTGGCCGGCACACCACGACGGTGCGCCGGCCACGGCGGAGCCACGAGCCGCTGGACGCCGCTGAACGCCGCCGTACGGCGCGGCTGCGGCGGGCGGACTACCGGGTCGGGACGCTCGCCGCACCGGCGGGCAGGAACCGCTTCCCCGTGACCTTCTCCGAGACACCTTCGCGGTCGAGCAGCGGCGTGAGGCCGCCGTTCCAGAACTGGAAGCCGGCACCGGTGATCATCGCCAGGTCCAGGTCCATCGGGGCCTGGGCGACGCCCTCGTCGAGCATCCGCCTGGCTTCGTCGGCCAGGACGCCCAGGACGCGCTCGCGCACCTGCTCGGTGGTCAGCACCACGGGGTCGGAGGGCTTGTCGAACAGCGCCTCGACCTCAGGGTCGACGACCGGCTTGCCCTCCGGCCAGGTGTAGATGGCCGGCTTCTTGGCCGCGACGACCTTGCGCAGGTTATCCGAGACGTAGAAGCGGTCAGGGAACGCCTTGGCCAGGGTCTCGTTGTTGTGCAACGCGATCGCGGGCCCGACGAGCCCGAGCAGGATGAACGGCGGCATCGGCGCGAGGCCGGCGAACGCCCGGTCTGCCACCTCGATCGGGGTGCCCTCGTCGACCACCTTCGCGACCTCGCCCATGAAGCGGCCGAGGAGCCGGTTGACGATGAACGACGGCGAGTCCTTGACCAGGATCGTGGTCTTCTTCAGCGTCTTGCCGGTGGCGAAAGCCGTGGCGAGGGTGGCGTCGTCGGTCTGCTCGCCCTTGATGATCTCGAGCAGCGGCATCACGGCGACGGGGTTGAAGAAGTGGAAGCCCACGACCCGCTCCGGGTGCTGCAGCTCCGAGGCCATCTCGGTGATCGACAGCGAGCTGGTGTTGGTCGCGAGGACGCACTCGGCCGAGACGACGGCCTCGACCTCCGCCCACACCTGCTTCTTGACGGACATCTCCTCGAAGACGGCCTCGATGACGAAGTCCGCGTCGGCGAACCCGTCCTTGCTCGTGGACCCGGTGACCAGGCCCTTGATGCGGTTGGCCTTGTCGGGGCTGACACGACGCTTGCCGAGCAGCTTGTCGACCTCGCCGTGGACGTAGCCGACCCCCTTGCCGACACGCTCCTCGTCCAGGTCGGTCATGACGACCGGCACCTCGAGGCGCTGCGCGAACAGCAGGGCGAGCTGGCTGGCCATCAGACCTGCGCCGACGATGCCGACCTTGGTGACCTTGCGCGCCAGGGCCTTGTCGGGCGCACCGGCCGGCCGCTTGGCGCGGCGCTGCACGAGGTCGAACGAGTAGAGCCCGGCGCGCAGCTCGTCGCCCATGACGAGGTCGGCGAGCGCCTCGTCCTCGGCGGCGAACGCCTCGTCACGGGTCGCGGTGCGAGCCTCTGCAACGAGCTGCAGGGCCCGGTACGGCGCCGGCGACTTGCCGCCGGTCTTGAGGTCGACCAGGCCCTTGGCGGCCTTGACGGCACCGGCCCACTCGGCCTCGTCGCGCGACACCTCGGGGCGCTCGACCTTCGTCTCGCCGGTGAGGACCTTCGCCGCCCACAGCAGTGACTCCTCGAGGAAGTCGGCAGGGGCGAACATCGCGTCGGCCATGCCGAGCTCGAACGCCTGCGGACCCTTGAGCATCCGGTTGGTGTTCATGGGGTTCTCGATGATGACCTTGAGCGCGTTCGCCGGTCCGACGAGGTTGGGCAGCAGGTAGCAGCCACCCCAGCCGGGCACGAGCCCGAGGAACGTCTCGGGGAGCGCGATCGCCGGGACGCCTGCGGAGATGGTGCGGTAGTCGGCCGACAGCGCGATCTCCACGCCACCACCCATCGCGGCGCCGTTGACGAACGCGAAGGACGGCACCGGCAGGTCCATGATCGCCGCGAAGGCCGCGTGGCCGGCGCGGGCCACCTCGAGGGCCTGGTCGCGGCTGGTCGCCTGGGCGACGGCCTTGAGGTCGGCGCCGACAGCGAAGATGAACGGCTTGCCGGTGATGGCGACGGCCTGGATCTCGCCGGCCTCGGCGCGGGCCCTCAGGCGGCGGACGACCTCGAGCAGTCCGGCGATGGTCTGCGGGCCGAAGGTGTTGGGCTTGGTGTGGTCGAACCCGTTGTCGAGGGTGACGAGCGCGAGCACGCCCGCGCCTCCAGGAAGGGTGATGTCGCGGACGGGCGTGCGCGTCACGACCTCCTCGGAGCCCGCGGGGGTCGAGCGGGGAGCAGTGGTGGTGTCGCTCATGCGGCGACCTCCTTGCCGTAGTCAGCGTGGTGGGGGTTCTCCCAGACGACCGCTCCACCCATGCCGATGCCGATGCACATGGCGGTCATGCCGTAGCGGACCTCGGGGTGCTCCTCGAACTGGCGCGCGAGCTGGGTCATCAGGCGCACGCCGGAGGAGGCGAGCGGGTGCCCGGTGGCGATGGCGCCGCCGTACTGGTTGACGCGCGGGTCGTCGTCGGCGATGCCGAAGTGCTCGAGGAAGGCGAGCACCTGCACGGCGAACGCCTCGTTGAGCTCGAAGAGGCCGATGTCCTCGATCGAGAGGCCCGCCTTGCCGAGCGCCTTCTCGGCAGCCGGCACGGGCCCGATACCCATGACCTCGGGCTCGACACCCACGAACGCGAAGTCCACGAGGCGCATGCGGATCGGCAGGCCGAGCTCCTCGGCCGCCGCCTGCGAGGCGAGGATGCACGCGGTGGCACCGTCGTTGAGGCCGGCGGAGTTGCCGGCGGTGACGTTGCCGTGCGGGCGGAAGGGGGTCTTCAGCGCGGCCAGGTCCTCGACCGTGGTGCCGGGGCGCGGCGGCTCGTCCTGGGTGGCGAGGCCGTAGCCGAGCTCCTGGTGGCGGGTGGCCACCGGCACGAGGTCGGGCTGGACCTGGTTGTTGGCGTAGGCCTTCGCGAGCTTGTCCTGCGAGCCCACGGCGTAGGCGTCGCTGCGCTCCTTGGTCAGCGTCGGGAAGCGGTCGTGGAGGTTCTCCGCGGTCGAGCCCATGACCAGGGCGCTGGGGTCGACGAGCTTCTCGGCGACGATGCGGGGGTTGGGGTCGACGCCCTCGCCCATCGGGTGGTGGCCCATGTGCTCGACGCCGCCGGCGATGGCGACGTCGATCGAGCCGAACGCGATGGAGGACGCGGTGGTGGTCACGGCGGTCATGGCGCCTGCGCACATGCGGTCGATGGAGTAGCCGGGGGTGGTCTTCGGCAGCCCGGACAGCAGCGCGGCCATCCGGCCGAGGGTCAGGCCCTGGTCGCCGATCTGGGTGGTCGCGGCGATGGCGACCTCCTCGACCCGCTCGGGCGGCAGCTCGGGGTGGCGGCGCATGAGCTCGCGGATGCAGCGGATGACGAGGTCGTCGGCGCGGGTCTGGGCGTAGATGCCCTTCTCCCCGGCCTTGCCGAACGGCGTCCGGACGCCGTCGACGAAGACGACCTCACGAAGGGTGCGGGGCACGGGTGGCCTCCTGGTCGGTGTAGCGGGTGGGGTCGCGGGCCGTGGCGGCCGGCGGGGGAGCGCGGTCGCCCGTGCTCCTGCCCCGATGCTACTTCCCGGTAACAAGGCGGTCACCCGACCCTCGAGTGAGAGCCGTCACCCCGCCGGGGCCGAACCCGTCCGCAGCGCCCCGTGCGGGAGGGCGCGGCTACTCGTCCGGGTGGGCGGCGAACGCCGCGGCGACCATGGGCGCCACGATGTCGGTCTGCCAACGGCGGGCGCCGAGGCCCTGCAGGGCCTGGGCGAACCCAGCAGCACTGCGGTCGTGCGGCGGCGACCAGATCACGCGGCGCAGCGGCTCCGGGGACAGCACGTTCTCGACGGGTATGGCGCGCTCGGTCGCGAACGCGGTGAGCGCCTCCCGGGTGTCAGCCAGCCGGGCGGCGGCCACCGGGTCACGCTCGGGCCAGGCGCGTTGCGGGGGCGGGCCGTCGGACCGCAGGGTCATCGGCGGCAGGTCGGCCTCGGGGATGGCGTTGGCCCGGTTGACGGCGTCCAGCCACTGGCGCTGGTAGCGGCGCACCGACCGGTGGCCGGAGGGCACGGTGTCGACGGATGTCGGTGCGGCCATGGCGATCTCGACGAGGACGGCGTCGGGCAGGACCCGGCCGGGGGAGACGTCGCGCTCCTGGGCGATGGCGTCACGCGCCTCCCAGAGCTCGCGCACGACGGCCGCGGTGCGCCGTTGGCGGACCTTGTGCATCCCCGACGTCCGGCGCCACGGGTCGACGCGCGGCGCCGGGCCGGTGAAGTCCAGCAGCGCCTCGAACTCCTCACGGGCCCAGCCGTCCTTGGCCTGCCGCGCGAGGTCGACACCCATGAGGTTGCGGACCTCGACGAGCACCTCGACGTCGAGCGCTGCATAGCGCAGCCACGGCTCGGGCAGTGGCCGCGTGGACCAGTCGACCGCCGAGTGCTCCTTGGCCAGCGACAGGCCGAGGTAGTGCTCGACGACCGCGGCGAGGCCCACCCGGGGCAGGCCGAGCAGGCGGCCCGCCAGCTCGGTGTCGAAGAGCTGGCGCGGGCGCAGGCCCACCTCGGCGAGGCAGGCCAGGTCCTGGGTCGCGGCGTGCAGGATCCACTCGGCGTTGCCGATGGCCTCGTTGACGGGGGAGAGGTCGGGGCAGGCGATGGGGTCGATGAGCCAGGTGCCCGAACCCTCACGGCGCAGCTGCACGAGGTAGGCGCGCTGGCCGTAGCGGTAGCCGCTGGCACGCTCGGCGTCGAGGGCGACCGGGCCCTCACCCGCGGCGATCGCCGCAGCCGCCTCCAGGAGGCCGCGCTCGGTCTGCACCACCGGCGGGACGCCGTCGGCCGGCATGTCCAGGGCCACGGGTGCGTCGGCGGGTGCGCCGTCCTGCGAGACCTCGGAGGAGTCGACGACGGTTCCGTCAGGGGAGTCGGGTGGCAGGAGCAGCGAGGCCTCGGGGGCCGCCGGGTCCACGGCGGATGCCTCGGCGTCGGTGTCGGTCACCGCCCCAACCTACCGGCAGCGGTCGTCAGCGCCGCGGACCAGGCAGCGCGACGACTCCCTCGGGCAGGGGCGGCAGTCCGGCGATGGTGCACAGCAGGTCGGACCAGGCGACGAGGTGGGCGCCGACGTTGCCGGTGGTCGGGGTCCACGACGCGCGCACCTCCATCTCCACGCTCGCGGGGCGGTCGGACAGTCCGGCGAAGCTCTCGGAGACCACGCGCGTGACGGTGCCGGCCTCGGCGGTGTAGCCGAGGTGGTGGCTCTCGAGCGCGTCGGTGAGCCACGACCAGCCGACGGCCCCGAGCATCGGGTCATTGGCGAGCTCGGGCTCGAGCTCGGCCCGGGCGAAGGTGACCGCGCGCCAGGCGCCGTCCCACGGGTCGGGAACCGACGGGTCGTGCAGGAGGACGAAGCGCCCGGAGGCCAGCTCGTCCTCGTCGGCGGCGGCTCCGACGACCTCGGCGGTGAGCGCCACCGCGTACGGCGCGATGCGCTGCGGCGCCGGCACCTCGGTGAGCCTGATCTCGGGACGCAACCGCGCGCCCCGCAGGTCGCTCAGCGCCTGCGTGAACTCCGGTGACTGGTCGCCAGGGACCGTTCTGCTGCCCACCGTCAGAGCGTATGTCGCGGGGTGCGGTATCACAGGGAGGCTGAGTCCGCGCCGTGTCGCGGGGGCCGGGTAGCGTGCGGCCGTGGTCTCCCTCCTCGCGCTCGCCAGCAGCGTCTGCTGGGGCACCTCGGACTTCTTCGCCGGCCTGTTCTCCCGCCGGCGGCCCGCCGTCGCGGTGGTCGGCTGGACGCAGGGACTGGCGTTCGTGGTGCTGTGCGTCGTCGTGCTCACCCAGCTCGACCACGCCGTCTGGACCGGGTGGCCGCTGTGGTCCGTCGCGGCCGGGCTGTCCGGGCTCACGGGGCTGCTCTGCTTCTACACGGCCCTGTCCACGGGGACGATGGGGGTCGTCGCGCCCATCGCCGCCCTCGGCGTCGCGGTGCCGGTCCTTCTCGGCGTCGCCACCGGTGACGAGCCGTCGGCCTGGACCTGGGTCGGCATCCTCGTCGCGGTCGTCGGCGTCACCCTGGCGTCCGGGCCCGAGCTGAGCGGTGACGTCTCCACCAGGCCGGTGGTGCTGGCCGCGGTCGCCGCCGTCGGTTTCGGCCTCGCGCTGTTCTGCCTCGACCGCGGGGCGCGCACCTCGACCCTGATGACGTTGTGGGGCATGCGGTGCACGTCCGTCGTCGTGTTCGCGGTGGTGGCCCTGGTCACGCGTTCCGTCGGCGGCGTCGTGTCCCGGGAGGTGCCCACCCTGCTGGTGATCGGCTGTGGTGACCTCGTGGCCAACGGGCTGTTCGCCTTCGCCTCCTCACGGGGTGAGGTGAGCGTCGCCAGCGTCCTGGGTTCGCTGTACCCCGTGATGACGATCCTGCTGGCCCGGCTCGTCCTCGCCGAACGGCTGCGCCCCATCCAGCAGGTGGGTGCCCTGCTGTCCCTCGCCGGCGCCGCCGTCATCGCCCTGTGAGGGGTACGGCGGGCGCCGCCTAGGATTGCCCGCGTGACCTCCCCCCGTGACTCCGCCCTCGTCCGGGCTGCCCGCAAGCAGCCCGTGACGCACACCCCGGTCTGGTTCATGCGCCAGGCCGGGCGCTCGCTGCCGGAGTACCGGAAGGTCCGTGAGGGCGTCGGCATGCTCGAGTCCTGCCGTCGCCCCGACCTGGTCACCGAGATCACGCTGCAGCCCGTCCGCCGGCACGGCGTCGACGCCGCGATCTTCTTCTCCGACATCGTCGTGCCGCTCGCTGCCGTCGGGGTCGACCTCGACATCGTCGCCGGGGTCGGGCCCGTCGTCGCCGAGCCGTTCCGGACCCGCGCCGACCTCGACCGCCTGCCCGAGCTCACGCCCGAGCACGTGCCCTACATCACCGACTCGGTGCGCCTGCTCGTGGCCGAGCTCGGCGCGACGCCGCTCATCGGGTTCGCGGGGGCGCCGTTCACGCTCGCGAGCTACCTCGTCGAGGGCGGCCCGAGCAAGAACCACGAGCACACCAAGGCCCTGATGTACGGCGACCCGCAGCTGTGGCACGACCTGTGCTCCCGGCTGGCGCAGGTCTCGGGGGCGTTCCTCGACGTGCAGGCCGCCGCGGGTGCCTCGGCCGTCCAGCTCTTCGACTCCTGGGTCGGCGCCCTGCCGCGGGCCGACTACGAGCAGTACGTCCTCCCGCACTCGCGCACCGCGCTCGCGGCGGTCTCCGGTCGCGACGTGCCGACGATCCACTTCGGCGTCGGCACCGGCGAGCTGCTCGCCTCCATGGGCTCGGCCGGGGCCGACGTCGTCGGCGTCGACTACCGCGTCTCGCTCACCGACGCCCTGGCGCGCCTCGACGGCCGGTACGCGGTGCAGGGCAACCTCGACCCCGCCCTGCTGTTCGCGCCGTGGGAGGCGCTCGAGGCCAAGGTGCGCGCCATCGTCGAGGAGGGCCGGGCAGCTCCCGGCCACATCTTCAACCTCGGCCACGGCGTGCTGCCCTCGACCGACCCCGACGTGCTCACCCGCGTCGTCGAGCTGGTGCACGAGGTCGGCGCCCGCTGAGCGGACTCCCTACTGCGGCAGCGTCGCCGGGGCGACGGGAGCCGGGCGGCGACGCCGTACGACCCACCACAGGGGCAGCCCCACGAGGGCGAAGAGCACCGCGAAGGGAACCACCGCACCGACCACGGTGAGGACCACGGTGACCGAGCCGGCGAACGCGTGCCAGCCGCTGCGCAGGCCGGCGAGGAAGCCGGTGTCGTCGGCCTTCTTCGGGACGATCACGTCAGGTTGCGTCGTGAGGCTGACCTGGACCGGCGACCGCGCCACACTGCCCTTGAGCGAGGCCAGCTGCGCCTCCAGCGCCTCGAGGTCAGCCTCGCGACGGGTCAGCTCGGCCTCCATGGCGACCGTCTGCGTCAGGTCCTTCGCATCGGCGAGGTAGCCACGCACCCGGTCGACGCTGATGCGCATGGTCTCGAGCCGCGACTGGGTGTCGACGATCTGCGAGCCGACGTCCTCGCTGGAGCTCGTCGAGCGGATCACCGTGCCGACCTGTGCGAGGTCGGCGACCACTGCATCCAGCTTCGTCGACGGCACCGAGATGGTGATCTCGCCGTACGTGGTGGCGGTGACCCGGGCCGAGGGCTGGACCGGCGTGTCGCCGGCCACCGTGCCGATGTTCTCCGAGAGCACGATCCCGTCTGCGGCCGCAGAGACGGCGCGCACCCTGGCGACTGCCTGCCCGATGTCCTTGACCTGCAACGCCACCGACGCCCGACGCGCCAGCGACTCCTGCGCCGCCTGCAGCGAGGCCTGGCTCACGGTGGTGCCGGACCCGGCTCCCGGCTTCCCGGTCCCGCTCTCGGGTGCTCCGGCGGAGCTGCCGGCGGCATCGCTCCCGGAGCCGCCGTTCGAGGCCTTGGCGCCGCCGTCGGCAGGGGACGGGGCGACGGCTGCACGCCCGGCGACTGACGACGCGCTGCTGTCGGAGCCGCTGCTGCACGCCGCGAGGGCGGCGGAGGCGAGGAGGACGGCCGCGAGACCGGCGACGGTGTGGGGCGGACGATCACGGAACATGGCGACTCCCGAGGTCAACGTCGGTGGGCGAGCAGTGATGACGGTGCGACTGCGCCCGGGGGCCCGACGTTCCCACCCGGTGGTGTCGAAACCGTCACGATCTTGAAAGGGTGTGGCCATGGTCGGATCACGAGTCGTCATCATCGGTGGCGGGATCAGTGGGCTTGCTGCCGCTTGGGAGCTGGTGCGTGCGGCTCCCGGCACCGAGGTCACGATCCTCGACGCCGCGGACCGGCCCGGCGGCAAGCTGCGGCGCGAACCCGTTGCCGGGGTTCCCATCGACGTCGGCGCCGAGTCGGTCCTCGCCCGTCGGCCCGAGGCGGTGGGCCTCATGGCCGAGCTCGGGCTCGAGGACGCCGTGGTGCACCCGGCGACCACGTCGGCGAGCATCTGGTCGCGCGGCCAGCTGCACCCGATGCCGCGAAGGACCCTCATGGGCATCCCGTCCCCGGCATCGTCGGCGCTCGGGGTGCTGACGCCGGACGAGGTCGCCCGGGCCGAGCACGAGCAGGCGTGGTCACCCGAGGACGGCGACGACGTCTCGGTCGGTGACTACGTCGCAGGCCGCCTCGGTGACGCTGTCGTCGACCGGCTCGTCGAACCCCTGCTCGCCGGCGTCTACGCCGGCCGGGCGCGGCGCCTCTCGCTGCGTGCCTGCCTGCCGCAGGTCTACGCCTCGGTGGCGCAGGGCACGAGCCTCACCGAGGCGGCACGCACAGCCGCCGAGGCCTCCGCCCTGTCGTCGGCAGGGTCGTCGGCACCGGTCTTCGCCGGGCTGCACGGGGGAGTGGGGCGGCTCGCCGAGGTCCTCACCGAGTCGCTGCGCTCGCAGGGCGTGGTGATCCGCAGCAGCACGATCGCCCGGGAGCTCGTGCGCGACGGTGCCGGGTGGTCCGTGGTGGCCGGCCCGCGGCCCGACCCGCAGCGCTTCGCGGCCGACGCGGTCGTCGTCGCCACCCCAGCGGCGGCGACGGCCCGGCTCCTCGAGCCGCACGCACCGGACGCGAGCGCGGCCCTGCGTGAGGTGGAGTACGCCTCGATGGCGATCGTGACGCTGGCCGTCGACGGCGGTCCCGGGCGCGCGCCGCTGCCGGGCTCGGGGTTCCTCGTGCCGGCCGTGGACGGCCGGACCATCAAGGCGAGCACGTTCTCCTCGACCAAGTGGGCGTGGACCTCCGAGGTCGCCGACGACCTGTCCTTCCTACGGGCCTCGGTGGGGCGGTTCGGTGAGACGTCCGACCTGCAGCGTCCCGACGAGGAGCTCGTGGCGGTGGCGGTGGCCGAGGTGAGCGAGGCGCTGGGCCACCAGCTGCCGCGCCTGCTCGACGCGCACGTGCAGCGCTGGGGCGGGGCGCTGCCGCAGTACACGGTCGGGCACGTGGACCGGGTCGCCCGGGTCCGCGCCGCCGCGGCCGAGCTGCCCGGGCTGGCCCTGGCCGGCGCTGCGTACGAGGGGGTCGGGATCCCGGCCTGCATCGGCACCGGACGGACCGCCGCCAGGGCGGTGGTGACCCACCTGTCCGCCGCCGATCGAGAAGGCGGAGAATGACGGCATGACCAGCAAGCCCACCCCGTCCCGGATCCGCGAGATCAACGCCTCGATCAGGTATGCCATGTGGTCCGTCTTCAGCGTGACGGCACCGCTCGGCGACGACCGTGAGCGGTTGGCCAAGGAGGTCGAGGCGCTGCTCGGCGACCTCGAGGAGCAGGGCGTGGTCACCCGCGGCCTCTACGACCTCGGGGGCATGCGGGCCGAGGCCGACTTCATGGTGTGGTGGCACGCCGAGAAGATCGAGGACGTGCAGGCTGCCTACCGCGCGTTCCTGCGCACCGACTTCGGGCACCTGCTGGAGCCGACCTGGTCGGCTGCCGCGCTGCACCGGCCGGCCGAGTTCAACAAGAGCCACATCCCGGCGTTCCTCGCCGACGAGACGCCCAAGGAC
This sequence comes from Pedococcus sp. 2YAF34, assembly GCF_052114585.1. Classification (NCBI taxonomy): domain Bacteria; kingdom Bacillati; phylum Actinomycetota; class Actinomycetes; order Micrococcales; family Intrasporangiaceae; genus Pedococcus; species Pedococcus sp. 2YAF34. The sequence goes on along the minus strand of NZ_JBFRFA010000028.1, from coordinate 638 downwards.
TTCATCTGCGTCTACCCGTTCGTGCGGTCCTACGAGTGGTACCTGCTCGATGACAAGGAGCGCCGCGACATGCTGCGCGAGCACGGGCAGATGGCGCGCGACTTCCCCGACGTGCGGGCCAACACCATCGCCTCGTTCGCGCTGAACGACTACGAGTGGGTGCTGGCCTTCGAGGCCGACGAGCTGCACCGGATCGTCGACCTCATGCGCGAGCTGCGGGCCTCCCGCGCCCGGCTGCACGTCCGCGAGGAGGTGCCGTTCCACACCGGTCGCCGCGTCGAGGTCGGCGACCTGCTCGCGTCCCTGCGCTGACACCACCGCGCGCCGGCTTCCTCGGCGCCCTCGCAACCCGGGCAGTGAGGCTCCGGGGGGCGCAGCTTCGCACCGGGTGACCTCCTCACCGGATGGGTCGTGTCGGCCGTCGGGTTCTGGCTGCTGTGGTGCTGTCCACCGGCTACCCCGCTGCGGCTCCTCGCTGCGACGGTGGCCGCCTGGGTGCGGGCCGACCGCGCGGAGGCTGTCGCCGTGGGCTCCCGTCTCGACCGCGAACCGGTGTCGGACCGTCCCTGGTGGGAGGACGACCCGCGGTTCCGGCACCGGTCGTCCTGATGTGGGAGGTGCGGCTCCCACGTCAGGAC
>NZ_JBFRFA010000027.1:0-52195 GCF_052114585.1 Pedococcus sp. 2YAF34 | reverse complement strand
GGAGGACCAGGGCCTCGACCTCGTCGCCGACGCTGACGACCTCAGAGGGGTCGACGTCGTGCTTGATGGAGAGCTCGCGCGAGGGGATGACACCCTCGGTCTTGTAGCCGATGTCGAGCAGGACCTCGTCCCGGTCGACCTTGACGATGCGACCCTCGACGATGTCGCCGTCGTTGAAGTCCTTGATGGTCGCGTCGATGGCGGCAAGGAGGTCTTCCTCAGAGCCAATGTCGTTGATGGCGATCTGAGGGGCGGTCTTCTCGACCGTGCTGGCAGTCATGTAGTAGGAACTCCGATGATGGACAGTGAATAGAAGTGGGTGTTGTGTGCGCCCTGGGCGCCCCGCAGTCGGCGGCACGACGAAGCACGCACACGGAGGTGCTCCCCCACACTACCGAGGCGGTCCCCGCACGGTCAAAACACGACAGGAGCAGCCGTGGACGAGTTTGCGCAGGTCAGCCGCCGCGAGGCCGGGGCGGACGAGACCGCGGCCGCGAACCGGTCCTGGTGGGACGCCGAGGCCGGTGGCTACTACGCCGAGCACGGCAGCTTCCTCGGCGACACCGAGCTCGTCTGGGGTCCCGAGGGCTGGCGCGAGGACGAGCTCACGCTGCTCGGTGACGTCGACGGCAAGGACGTCCTGGAGATCGGGGCCGGCGCCGGCCAGGGTGCGCGGTGGGCGGCCCGGCACGGCGGGCGCGTCGTGGCCACGGACCTGTCCGCCGGAATGGTGCGCAAGGGCCTCGACCTCAACCTGAGGTCCAGCCCTGGACGAGGCTCCGTGCCGGTCCCGTTCGCCCAGTGCGACGCGGTCGCGCTCCCCTTCGCCGACCACGCCTTCGACCTCGTGTTCACCGCGTACGGCGCCGTGCCCTTCGTGGCCGACACGGCCCTGCTCATGCGGGAGGTCGCGCGTGTCCTGCGCCCCGGGGGCCGGTTCGTCTTCTCCACGACCCACCCGGTGCGGTGGGCCTTCCCCGACGACCCCGGACCTGACGGCCTGACGGCGACCCAGTCGTACTTCGACCGCACGCCGTACGTCGAGAGCGACTCCGACGGCGAGGCGACGTACGTCGAGCACCACCGCACGCTCGGGGACCGGGTGCGCGAGCTCGTCGGCGCGGGACTCTTCCTCGTCGACCTCGTCGAGCCGCCGTGGCCCGAGCGCAACGAGCAGTCCTGGGGTGGCTGGTCGCCGTTGCGGGGCCGGCTCCTCCCGGGCACGGCGATCTTCGTCTGCTACCGCCCCTGACCTGCCTCTTCGCCGGAAACAGGTGCGCTGCTCGACGTGCGAGTTGCCCCGGTTGGTTCTAGCGTCGATGCGGCGCTCCACCTGGCCGGTGGCGGCGCGACGTCGACTCAACGAGGAGGTACCTGTGGCGTCAGACGTCGAGACAGGACGCATCACCACCGACATCCCCGCGAGGCTGGACCGCCTCCCTTGGGCCCGGTGGCACTGGATGGTCGTCATCGGGCTGGGGACCGTGTGGATCCTCGACGGACTCGAGGTGACCATCGTCGGCTCCATGTCCGAGGCCCTCAAGCCCGCGAACACCGGGCTCGGCCTGAGCAGCTCCGACATCGGCCTCGCCGGGGCCGTCTACGTGGCAGGTGCCTGCATCGGGGCCCTGCTCTTCGGCCAGCTGACCGACCGCTTCGGCCGCAAGAAGCTCTTCCTGCTCACCCTCGGCGTCTACATCTTCGCCACGGTGCTCACGGCCTTCTCCCCCACCCCCCTCTGGTACTTCGTCGCCCGCTTCATCACCGGCATGGGCATCGGTGGCGAGTACGCAGCCATCAACTCGGCCATCGACGAGCTGATCCCCAAGAAGTACCGCGGGCGCGTGGACGTGGCCATCAACGGCTCCTTCTGGGTCGGCGCCGCGCTCGGCTCGCTGCTGACCATCCCGCTGCTCGACCCCAAGGTCCTCGACCCCGCGCTCGGCTGGCGCCTGGCCTTCGGCCTCGGCGCCGTGCTCGCCGTCGGCATCCTGGTCGTGCGGCGCCACGTCCCCGAGAGCCCGCGCTGGCTGTTCATCCACGGCCGCGAGGACGAGGGCGAGAAGATCGTCAAGGACATCGAGGGCACCGTCTCGGAGGAGACCGGTGGCAACCTGCCGTCCGTCGACGACGAGCCGATCACCATCCGCCAGCGCCGGACCATCTCCATCCCGGAGATCGCCAAGACGGTCTTCACGCTGTACCCCCGGCGCACCGTCCTCTGCTTCGCCCTGTTCGTCGGGCAGGCCTTCCTCTACAACGCGTTCTTCTTCACCTACGGCGACAGCCTGACCACCTTCTTCGGGGTCAAGCAGACCGGCTGGTACATCGCGATCTTCGCCGTGAGCAACTTCGCCGGGGCCCTGCTCCTCAGCCCCCTGTTCGACACGGTCGGGCGCGTCCGGATGATCACGGGCACCTACATCCTGTCCGGCGTGCTGCTGGCGGTCGCCGGGTTCAGCCTCGGCGGGCTGAGCGCCGTGACGCTGACGATCTTCGGTGTGGTGATCTTCTTCTTCGCCTCCGCCGGGGCCAGCGCCGCCTACCTGACGGCCAGCGAGGTCTTCCCGCTCGAGACTCGGGCCCTGTGCATCGCGTTCTTCTACGCCATCGGGACCGCCGCCGGCGGCATCAGCGGACCGCTGCTGTTCGGCAAGCTCATCGACAACGCCTCGGCCTCCAAGGACATCACCGGCCTCGCAGTCGGCTACTTCCTCGGAGCCGCCCTGATGATCCTGGGCGGCCTCGCGGAGGCGTTCCTCGGCGTCAAGGCCGAGGGCCAGTCGCTGGAGAGCATCGCCCAGCCGCTGACCGCGGACGAGGCGCAGGAGGAGGGCAGCAGCACGGACACCGGCCGCGCCCAGCCGTCCGCCTCCCCCGCCTGACCCGCACGACCCGCAGGGCTCTTCGCCCAGACGCGACGAGGGGGCGGTCCCAACCGGGACCGCCCCCTCGTTGCTGTGTGCCGTCGGGCCCAGGGCGTCAGCCCTGGACCCGACGGGCTCAGATGAAGCGCCGGCGCAGGAAGGCCGCACCACCCGCGAGGCCGAACGCGGCCACCGCACCGAGGCCGCGGCCGACGTTGCGGCCACCCTCACCATCGGCACCGGCGAGCTCGTAGGAGTACGCCGTGTTGCCCACCGCGTCGGCCGGGGCGCCGTATGCCATTCCCTCGGACTTGGCGCGCTCGGCGCCGGCCACGATGAGGGCGTACTTCTGGCCGTAGTCCGCCGCAGTCGACTTGCCCGCCTCGACGAGCTTCTTGGTGCCCTCGTCGGACAGCTTCTGGGCGCCGTCCTTCAGCTTCGGCGCACCGCCGGCAGCCTGTGCGAGGCCGTCCTTGAGCTGGCCGGAACCGTCGGCGGCGTCGCCCAGGCCACTGGAGAGCTGGTCGGCACCTGTCCGCAGGTCACCCGCACCGGCGTCGAGCTTGCCCGCGCCCTCCCGAGCCGTCCCGGTCCCGTCGGCAAGCTGGCCCGCACCGTCCGAGAGCTGCTTGGCGCCGTCGTCGAGCTGTCCCGCGCCTGCGGAGAGGTCACCGAGGCCCGAGTCGAGCTGCGCCGCGCCACCGGCAAGCTGGTCGGCACCGGCCGCCAGGTCGTCCGCTCCCGTGGACGCCTCACCGAGGACTCCGGAGAGGCTGTCCGCGATCCCGGCGACGAGCTGATCGATGCCCGCCGCGACCAGGCCCTGGACCTGATTGATGCCGCAGGGGTTCTTGGTGTTGGTCGGGTCATCCAGCTTGCAGTTCGGGTTGCTGATACCGAGCTTGACCTGGTCCAGCCCTCCGCTGATCTGGTCGAGGCCGTAGAGCAGCGTGCCGTCCGTGGACTTGTCACCCACACCGGCGACGAGCTCGTTCAGGGCGTACAGGGCGGTCTCACCTGGGACGTCACGCGAGCCGATGTTGGCCAGGATCTGGTCGAGGCCGTACAGGGCCGTCTGGCCCGGGGTGGTGCGCGAGCCGAGCCCGGCGACCACCTTGGCCAGCGTGATCTTGGCAGTCACGGCGGCACCGGCCTTCGGGTCCGGAATCCCCGGTGCGCTGAAGAAGCTGGGCGCAATGACCGTGCACAGGTCGGTGGGGCTCGCCACGAAATGCGCGATATCCACCTGGCCGAGGGAGGTCAGCCCGTCCTGGTTGTTGGGGCACCCGAGCACGGCCTGCAGGTTCATCAGGCCCTGCTTGGCACCAGGGCTGGTCGCGCTGGCGTTGTCGAGCCCGGTGAGGATGCTCGTGAGCGCCTGCTTGGCCCCCGGCGTCGTCGCGCTGTTCTGGTCGAGCTTGTCGAGGAGCTGGTTGAGGACCTGCTTGACGCCACCGGGGTCCGTCGGGCCGAGCGCGCCCTTGGGGTGGTCGAGACCGGCCGTCATGGTCCCGGCGCCGTCCTGCATCTGGGCGATGCCCCAGAGGATCGTGCCGGTCTGCGATGCAGAACCGATGCCCTTCTGCACTGCGGTCAGGGCGTCCTTGAGCTGAGCGACGCCATCCGCGACGTCCGGGTTCTCCGGCAGCTTGGCGACGCCGTCCTGGATGAGGGCGAGGCCGTCGGCCAGCTGCGCCGACCCGTCGGCGACCTGGTTGGCGCCGCCGGCCACCTGCGCCGAGCCGTCCTTCGCCTGCGCGGCGCCGGACTTGAGCTGGCCCGCACCCCCGGAGAGCGCCTTCGAGCCGTCGGCCAGCTTCTTGGCCCCGTCGTCGAGCTGGCCCACGCCACCGCTGAGCTGGCTGGTGCCGTCCTTGAGCTGGCCTGCACCGGCAGCGAGAGCCTTGGCGCCGGGCGCTGCCTGCCCGGCCAGGCCGGCGTTGAGCTGGTCGGCGCCGTCGCGCAGCTTGATGAGGCCGGCGAGCAGGTCGCCCGCGCCGTCACGCAGCTTGAGCAGGTTGGCGTCGATCTCGGTGGCACCGGCGGTCAGGGTCGAGCCGGTCTCGGCGCCACCCTTGTAGGACTCGGCGCCGCCCTTGAACGAGGGGCTGTCGAGGGGACTGACCGGCAGGGCCGAGATGGAGGCCTTCGGCACGACGCCGTCGGAGATCTTCGCCTCGTAGCCGAAGGTCGCCGAGGGCTTCCCGATCGGCCCGAACAGGGTCATCGTGAACGACATCTTGGTGCCGCCACGACCGTCGCCCGCCATGTTCGCCTCGGCCGACTTCACGTCGGTGAAGGTCGAGGGCAGCACGGTGGTCAGCGACCCCACCATCGGGATGACGACGTCCTCGCTGGTCGACGTGGTCTTGCCGGTGCCGTCGTCGAACGAGACCGTCTGCGTCTGCCCGGTCATGTTGGTGACGGTGTACTGCACCTTGAGGACCCCGCTGCGGCCGACGACGTCGCCGGGCTGCACGGTCTTGCCGTCGAGGGTGTAGGTGACGTCGACCTTGAGCGGCAGGCGCTTGGTGTAGTCGCTGACCGAGCGCAGGCGCTTCTCACCGTCGACGGTGTAGGTGCCCACCATGTTGCCGTTCTTGACCTCGAACCCGCCGAAGCCGTCGAGGTTGCGCAGCCCGTTGGTCTCCACCGGGTTGGACAGGTCCACCGTGCCCTTGCCCTGCATGGCGACCTGCTCGTACACGCGAGCCGTGTCGAGCTTGCCGCTGGCGTCGAGGTAGGCCTGGATGGTCTCGGTGTTCGACACCAGGACGTCGCCGGACGAGGCGGCGAACGCGGGCCCGCAGGCCAGCACCAGGGCGGCGGGCACCGCGAAGAACGCAGCTCCCGCGCCGACGGCCGTCTTCTTCTTCAGCATCACTTGGTCTCCCCTGCGAAGAGGCCGTCGAGGCCTTCGGACTCGTCACGTGCGGTGGTGGTGGTTGTGGCGGCGGCGGGGGCGGCGGCGCCCAGGCCCTCGGCCACCAGGGAGGTGGCGAGGTAGCCCAGGGCCACGGCGAACAGCACCGTGGTGGCAGCGGTGGGCGCCTCCGCGAGGAACTGCGACGGCGCGTTGGTGTATGTCTCCTCGTAGGCGCCGACGATGGCCGCCGCACCGAGGAGGCCGCTCCACAGCGGCAGGCGTCCGGCGCTCACCGAGCAGGCGACGGCGACGAGGGCCACGACGAGGAACGCCGCGGCCGCGCGGCCACCGGCCGAGTCGGGCAGCAGCGCCGCGCGCAGCGCGAAGCCGATCCAGGCCAGCACGAAACCGACGGCGAAGCCGCCCAGCTTGCCCAGCGCGGGGGAGTGCGGCACCAGGCCCAGCACACCGCCGAGGGCGGCTCCCATCAGGGCCACGTGCTGGAGGTCGAGCCCGAAGAGCTCCCCCAGACCGATGATCAAGGCCGCAAACACGGCCAGCACAAGCCCAGCGATCAGGCTCCGTCGCATGTCCACCTCACAGTAAAAGCACCCGACGTCCGTTGGCGGGTGCGAATGGTTACCGAAGAGTAGAGGTGACAGGTGGCTACACGTGGTGCATTCGCGAAATTCGTGTACGGCGCGTCGTGCTCAGTGGGCGGCGTCGTGCCAGGACCGGCCGACGCCGACGCTGACCTCCAGCGGCACGTCCATCTCGACGGCACCACCCATCTCACGGCGGACCAGCGCCTCGACGTCCTCAGCCTCCCCCGGAGCGACCTCGAGGACGAGCTCGTCGTGGACCTGGAGCAGCTGGCGCGAACGCGCTCCCGACTCGGCCAGCGCCTTGTCGACGCGCAGCATCGCCAGCTTGATGATGTCGGCCGCCGACCCCTGGATGGGCGCGTTGAGCGCCATCCGCTCCGCCATCTCGCGGCGCTGGCGGTTGTCGGACGTGAGGTCGGGCAGGTAGCGGCGCCGGCCCAGCATGGTCTGCGTGTAGCCCGTGCCGCGGGCCTCGGCGACCACCTCGGTCAGGTAGTCGCGCACCCCGCCGAAGCGGGCGAAGTACTCGTCCATGAGCCCCTGCGCCTCACCGGTGGAGATGGTCAGCTGCTTGGACAGGCCGAACGCGGACAGGCCGTAGGCGAGCCCGTAGGACATCGCCTTGACCTTGGAGCGCATCGCAGGGGTGACGTCCTGCGGCTCGACGGAGAAGACGCGCGAGCCGACGAAGCGGTGCAGGTCCTCCCCCGTCCGGAACGCCTCGATGAGGCCCTCGTCGCCGGACAGGTGGGCCATGATGCGCATCTCGATCTGGCTGTAGTCCGCGGACAGCAGCGACTCGTAGCCCTCCCCGACCACGAACACCTCACGGATGCGGCGCCCGGCGTCGGTGCGGATCGGGATGTTCTGGAGGTTGGGGTCGGTCGACGAGAGCCGGCCCGTGGCTGCGATGGTCTGCTGGTAGGTGGTGTGGATGCGGCCGTCGGCAGCCACCGACTTCTGCAGGCCCTCGACGGTCACCCGCAGCCGCGCCGCGTCGCGGTGGCGCAGCAGGGCCTCGAGGAACGGGTGCTCGGTCTTGGTGAACAGGTCGGAGAGGGCGTCGGCGTCGGTGGTGTAGCCCGTCTTGGTGCGCCGCGTCTTGGGCAGGCCGAGGGTCTCGAAGAGGACCACCTGCAGCTGCTTGGGCGAGCCGAGGTTGATCTGGTCGCCGCCGATCGCGTCGTAGGCGTCCTGCTGCGCCTCGCGGACCTTGGCGGCGAAGTCCTTCTCGAGCTCGTCCATGACGGCGGTGTCGGCGGCGATGCCCGTGCGCTCCATCTCGGCGAGCACCCGCTCGAGCGGGAGCTCGACGTCACGCTGCAGCTCGGTGCCGCCGGTCGCCTCGAGCTGGTCGGTCAACGCCACCCCGAGGTCGAGGACGGCCCGCGCCCGGATCATCGCCTCCCGCGCGACGGCGTCGTCGTCGGCCGCGAAGTCGAGCAGCCCCTGGCCGGAGTCAGGGGTCTCGGCGCGCAGCTCGCGCCCGAGGTTGCGCAGGACGAGGTCGCCGAGGTCGTAAGAGCGCTGGTCGGGGCGCACGAGGTAGGCGGCCAGCGCGGTGTCCATGACGACCCCGCGCAGCTCGAACCCGCGCTCGGCCAGCGCCTGCAGCTGCCACTTGGCGTCGTGCAGGACCTTCGGGGAGTCGGGGTCGGCCAGCCAGGCCGCCAGCGCCGCCTCGGTCTTGGGGTCGGCCGTCGCGAGGTCGAGGTAGCCCGCTGGGCCCTCGCTCGGCGCGACCGCGACGGCGAGCGCCTCGCCGGCCCCGGCGCGGTAGTGACCCGTGACCGCCAGCCCCGCGGTCAGGCGCTGACCGTGCACGCCGTCGCCGAAGAACACCGCACCCGTGTCGGCGTCGAGCACCGAGCCCTCGACCTCGAAGCCGTGGTCGGCCTCCTCCTGCGGCGCCTCGAGGTACTCGAACAGCCGGTCGCGCAGCACGCGGAACTCGAGGCTGTCGAAGACGGTGTGCACCTGCTCGCGGTCCCAGTTCTGGCGCTCGAGCTCGTCGATGGTCACCGGGAGCTCGAGGTCGCGCAGCAGGTGGTTGAGCCGGCGGTTGCGCAGGACACCGTTGAGGTGCTCGCGCAGCGACTCCCCCGCCTTGCCCTTGATCTCGCCGGCGTGGGCGACGACGCCCTGCAGGTCGCCGTAGAGGCCCAGCCACTTGGCGGCGGTCTTGGGGCCGACGCCGGGCACCCCTGGCAGGTTGTCGCTGGTCTCGCCGACGAGGGCGGCGAGGTCGCTGTAGCGCTCGGGGGCGACGAGGTACTTCTCCTCCACGGCCTTGGGGTCCATGCGCCAGACCTCGGACACGCCACGCACCGGATAGAGCAGGGTGACCTTGTCGGTGACCAGCTGGAAGGCGTCGCGGTCGCCGGTGCAGATGACGACGTCCATGCCCTGCGCGGTGGCCTGCGTGGTCAGCGTCGCGATCACGTCGTCGGCCTCGTAGCCGTCCATCTGCACGTGCTTGATCTTGAGTGCGTCAAGCACCTCCCGGACCAGGGCGACCTGTCCCTGGAACTCGCTCGGCGTCGCCGACCGGGTCGCCTTGTAGTCGGCGTACTCCTCGCTGCGGAACGTCTGCCGGCTGACGTCGAACGCGACGGCCACGTGGGTCGGCTGCTCGTCGCGCAGCACGTTGATCAGCATCGACGTGAAGCCGTAGACGGCGTTGGTGTGCTGCCCGGTGCTCGTCGAGAAGTTCTCGACGGGCAGCGCGAAGAACGCCCGGTAGGCGAGGGAATGACCGTCGAGGAGCAGGAGGCGACTCACGCATGGCAGCCTATTGCCCGTGACCGACACCAACGACTTCGCCTCGACGCTGCAGGCCATCGAGGACCTCAACCCCGACTCGCTGCTGCACCGCATGCACATCGAGATCCTCGAGGGGACCCCTGACCGGGTCGTCGGCCGCATGCCCGTCGAGGGCAACACCCAGCCCTACGGCCTCCTGCACGGCGGCGCCTCGGTCGTCCTGGCCGAGTCGCTGGGCTCGATCGGTGCGGCCCTGCACGCCGGTCCCTCGCGCATCGCGGTCGGGCTGGACATCAACGCCACCCACCACCGCGCAGCCCGCTCCGGGTACGTCACGGGCACCGCGACCGCCCTGTCGCTGGGCGGCACCCTGGCGAGCTACGAGGTCGTGATCACCGACGAGCAGGACCGGCGCGTGTGCACGTGCCGGATCACCTGCCTGATCCGCGACGCCGCCCCCGGCGCCTGAGGAGGACGCGCGGCGGGCGCCCCGGGGGGTACGCGCGCGGGCGCCTGGGGACGTACGGCGTCAGCCGGCGAGGCGGTTGGCCGACGCGGCGGCGCGGGCGCGCAGCGAGCGACGGCGGTGCAGCAGCGCGTCCAGCGTGTGCTGGCGCTGCTCGTCGGCGCCGAGGCGGCGACGCAGCGCCGCCACGGTGGTGATGCGCCGGACGACCTGGGAGCTGAAGCCGAGGCGGGCGAAGAACCGGTTGGCGTCACGGTCCTGGGCCGGCACGTTGCAGCCGATCTGGTCGCAGCCACGCGAGTCGGCGTAGAGGCTCACCGCGCCCATGAGCTGCTTGGCGACCCCGTGCTTGCGGGCCTCCGGCACGACGTAGAGCTGGTCGATGGTCACGCAGGGCGCCTCGGTGAGCGCCGAGAACGGGCTGGTGGCAGCGACTGCGAAGCCGACTGCGCGGCCGTCGGCCATGGCGACATACGCCCGCACGTCCTCGCGCGTCAGGGCTGCTGCGACCCGGCCCTCGGAGGCGGCGCGTGCGGCGACCTCGGGACTGACACCGGCCTCCACCCGCGAGGACATCCACAGCTCGGTGAAGGAGCGCTGCTCGTCGTCACGCACACGTCGGACACTGATCGCGGGACGGCTCACCGGTTCCTCCATCGTCGACGGTATGACTCCTGTGCGCGCGGCTCCCCCGAAGACCGCCGGCGGGAGGGTGGCCCCGCCAGACGTAGGACTCTAGGGCCATCGCCGCGAGTTCGTGAAGGGTTCAACAAGACTCGGCTCCGGAAGTGAATGGGCTTGCCTGTGGCAGCCCGTGTTTCGGCTCGACGACGACTGCCTCGAAGGCGTCGGACGTGCTCACAAGGCCTGCTCGTAGACGTAGTCGTCCTCGTAGCGTTCGCCCACGAGGAAGCGCTTGGTGCCCACCCGCTCGAAGCCGCTCTTGCCGTAGAAGCGCTGGGCCCGCTCGTTGAGCTGGTTGACCCCGAGCCAGGCCCCGGCCGCCCCCCGGGCGCGGGCGGCGTCGAGGCAGGCCTGCATGAGCAGGCGGCTGGTGCCGGCGCCGTGCCGGTCGGGCAGCACGTAGATCTTGCTCAGCTCGGACGTCGGGTGGTGGCGCAGCGCCGCGCGCACGTCCGGGTCGGCCGGCTCACCGGTGACGAGCATGGCGTACCCGGTGGCGTGGCCGTCCTCCTCGGCGAGGAACAAGTCACGCGCGGGGTCGGCGAGGTAGCCCTCGAAGCACTCCTGCGACAGGACGGTCGCGATGAACGTGTCGATCGACGCCTGGGTCGTGTGCGGCGGGCACGCGAGGGCGAAGGTGGCTGCCGCCACGGCGGCGAGCGTCACGGCGTCGGCCGGTGTGGCCGACCGCACCTGCACGGGCACCGCTCAGGCCTTGTCCATGCCGCTGACTACCGCATCGGCGACCTCGCGCATCCCGAGCCGGCGGTCCATGGCCGTCTTCTGGATCCAGCGGAACGCCTCAGCCTCGGTCACCTTGAGCTTCTTCATGAGGATGCCCTTGGCGCGGTCGACGGCCTTGCGCGTCTCGAGCCGCTCACCGAGGTCGGCGATCTCGCTCTCGAGCGCCTTGACCTCGGTCCAGCGGTGCCGGGCGATGTCGATGGCGGGCGTGAGGTCCGAGGCAGTGAACGGCTTGACGATGTAGGCCATCACGCCGGCGTCGCGGGCCCGCTCGACGAGCTCGGTCTGGCTGAAGGCGGTGAGCATGACGACGGGGCAGATCTTCGCGGAGCCGATCTCCTCAGCGGCGGTGATGCCGTCCATGACGGGCATCTTCACATCCATGATGACGAGGTCGGGGGTGAGCTCCTTGGCCATCTCGACGGCCTGCTCGCCGTTGCTCGCCTGCCCGACGACCTCGTAGCCGGCCTCCGTGAGCATCTCCGCGAGGTCGAGCCGGATGAGGGCCTCGTCCTCGGCGACGAGGATGCGGGTCGACTTCGAGGGCGCGGTCTGGGCTTCGGTCTCGCTCACGGGGACGAGCATAGGAGACGCACGTTAACGGCACGTTGCCCGGTCACGCGTCCGCCCCCCTGCCGTCGCGGTGCAGACGCCTCTGGACGCACCACTTCCCGCGAACGACGTACTCGGCGTGCGGGAATCAGCCGTTTCTACGGTTTTGGTGCTGGGGCACGGTGCGTTGAGGTCCGGTCAACCGCGTTTTCCCAGGGGGTCGAACATGCGACATGGACTCAGCACCGTGCTGCCCGTGGCACTGCTGGCATCTCTGGCTGCATGCTCCGCGGGTCGCACTGCGGAGCACGGGACGGTCACCGTCACGGTCACGCGCGACCAGCCGACGAAGACCGTCGTGACACCATCCACGGCGCCACCTGGCCGGAGCGTCACCGCCTCGGCCGCGAGCAGCCAACCACCCACGCTGAAGTCGGCCTTCGCCCGGGTGAAGGGTGGCGTGGTGCGGATGGAGGTCGCGACCTGCGACGGCGCCGGTCAGGGATCGGGCTTTGTGGTCGGTCAGGGGCTGGTCGCAACCGTCGCCCATGTCGTCGAGAACGCACAGGTCGTGCGGGTGATCAACGGCAGCATGTCCACGGCTGGCACGGTCATCGGATTCGACGCGGGCGCGGATGTCGCACTGGTGCGAACTTCGGCCGACCTACCCGGGAAACCGCTGTCGTGGTCCTCGGACGTCCCTGAGGTCGGGGACGAGGTGGCTGCTCTGGGCTTCACCCGCGGCGAGCCGCTCTCATTCAAGCCGGGAACCGTCAACAGCCTCGACCGCAAGGTGATCATCGACGGGGTCACCAGGTACGGCCTCCTGGAACTCGACTTCGCGGCCAACCACGGCAACAGCGGTGGTCCGGTGATCAACGCCAGAGGCCAGGCCGTCGGCCTGGTCGACGCGCAGACCGACTATGTGAACGACCAGGGCGCGCAGTCGGGAGAACGACAGGGCGACCGGCTTGCGGTCGCTGCGTCGACGGCGCAGAAGGACCTCGAGCGGTGGAGGTCGGATCCTGAGTCGATCAGGCCGCCGGACTGCGCGGAGGTCATCGGACCTGATGGCGAGCGGATGCCGGCAGACCAGTACCCGCAGGACATCGCCCAACAGGCGTTCCAGACATTGCGCATCTACTTCGGGTCGGTCAACAACGGCGACTACCCCACTGCGCTGGCGCAGCTTGCCCACCCGGTCTCCGTAGGGGAGTTCGCCCGGCGCGTCAAGAGCGCGAACGACACCGACTTCGAGGTCGGGGACGTCTCGTTGGACGCGGTCGGGAACCCCGTCGTGTCGTTGACGTTCCAGAGCCACCAGGACGCAGGGGACGGCCCTGCTGACCGGCCGGAGGAAACCTGCACGCGGTGGTCCTTGGACTGCCAGTTCAGCAAGGTCAACGGCCTGTGGCTGATCGAGCGTGCGCGCGCACACGACCACGAGCCGGCAGACCAACCGTGCAGCTGACCGGTCGCGCCGTCCATGGGACGACTACCCGGGCTGGTGCCGAAGATGGGACTCGAACCCACACGCCCTTGCGAGCAGAGCATTTTGAGTGCTCCGTGTCTGCCATTCCACCACTTCGGCGCACCCGCCGGACGGGCCGGCGGACGGTGCGGGACGAGCATACAAGCGCGGGAGGGCGCCACCGGACACACGAACGCCGCGCCGGGGACGACCCACCGCGGCGCGCGTGCCGGCCGGGCCGGGCACGCGCCCTACAGCCGCTTCAGTCCTGGAGGTCCTCGTAGGCCGGGGCCACCTTGTTGACCGCGTCGCCCATCTTGTGGACCCGCAGCGCGTTGGTGGAGCCCGGGATGCCGGGCGGCGAACCGGCGACGAGGATGACCAGGTCGCCCTCCTTGACGCGGCCGGACCCGAGCAGCGACTTGTCGACCTGGTGGGCCATCTGGTCGGTGTGCCGGGCCATGGGCACGAGGAACGTCTCGATGCCCCAGGCCAGGGCGAGGCGGGAGCGCGTGTGCGGTTCGGGCGTGAACGCCAGCATGGGGATCCGCGGCCGGATGCGCGACATGCGCTTGGCCGTGTCACCCGACTGTGTGAAGGTGATGAGGTACTTCGCCCCGAGCAGCTCGCCGATCTCGACCGCTGCGGCGGACACCGCGCCACCCATGGTGTGGGGCTTGGTGCCGAGGGGGCGGATGCGGTCGAGGCCGTGCTCCTCGGTGCTCTCGATGATGCGGGCCATCGTCTCCACCGCCGTGATGGGGTGGGCGCCCACGCTCGTCTCGCCGGAGAGCATCAGCGCGTCGGCGCCGTCGAGGACGGCGTTGGCGGCGTCGGAGGCCTCGGCGCGGGTGGGCCGTGGGTTGTCGATCATCGACTCGAGCACCTGCGTCGCGACGATGACGGGCTTGGCGTTGGCGCGGGCGATCTCGATGGCGCGCTTCTGGACGAGCGGCACCTCCTCGAGGGGCAGCTCGACGCCCAGGTCGCCGCGCGCCACCATGACGCCGTCGAAGGCGCCGATGATCTCGACGAGGTTCTCGACCGCCTGCGGCTTCTCGATCTTGGCGATGACCGGCAGCCGGACGCCGACCTCGTCCATCACCTCGTAGACGTCGTCGAGGTCCTTGGCGGAGCGGACGAACGACAGCGCGATCATGTCTGCGCGGAGCTTCAGGGCCCAGCGCAGGTCGGCCTTGTCCTTCTCGGACAGCGCCGGGACGGAGACCGCGACACCCGGCAGGTTGATGCCCTTGTTGTTGGAGACGGTGCCGCCCACCGTCACCTTGCAGCGCACGTCGGTCTCGGTGACCTCGACGGCCTCGAGGGCGACCTTGCCGTCGTCGATGAGGAGCGCGTCGCCGGGGCGCACGTCGCCCGGCAGGCCCTTGTAGGTGGTGCCCACCTCGGACGCGGAGCCGTCGACCTCGCGCGTGGTGATGGTGAACTCCGCGCCGTTGGCGAGCTCGACCGGGCCGTCCTTGAAGCGGGCGGTGCGGATCTTGGGCCCCTGCAGGTCGACGAGGATGCCGACGGCGTGGCCGGTCTCGTCGCTGGCCGCCCGGATGGAGCGGTAGATCTCCTCGTGCACGGAGTACTCGCCGTGGGAGAGGTTGAGGCGGGCCACGTCCATGCCGGCGACGACGAGCTCGCGGATGCGCTCAGGGCTGGAGACAGCCGGGCCGAGGGTGCAGACGATCTTGGCGCGACGCATGGGAACGAGCCTATCGGGCATGTCGCGGCGGACGTGACCCCGGTCACCCTGCGGACAGGCGTCCCGCAGGGTGACCGAGACGGTCAGACGACCAGCGGGCGGTCGTTCGGGTTGATCGGGCGCGGCAGGGCGGTCTGCCCGGTGAGAAAGCGGTCGACCCCGGCGGCGGCCGAGCGCCCCTCGGCGATGGCCCACACGATCAGCGACTGGCCGCGTCCCGCGTCGCCGGCGACGAAGACCCCGGGCACGCTCGACATGTAGTCCTTGTCGCGCTTGACGTTCGAGCGCTCGTCGAGCTCGACCTCGAGCTGCTCCACGACGCCTGCCTTCTCCGGGCCGAGGAAGCCCATGGCCAGCAGGACCAGCTGCGCAGGCAGCACCCGCTCGGTGCCCTCGACCTCGACGAAGCCGTGGTCGCCACGCTGCACGTCGACGACGCGGATGCCGCTGACCTTGCCGTCCTCGCCGAGGATCTCCTTGGTGGACACGGCATACAGGCGCTCGCCGCCCTCCTCGTGCGCGGAAGCGACGCGGAAGAGCATGGGGTAGGTCGGCCACGGCTGGCCCGCGACGCGCTCCTCCCCCGGCTGCGGCATGATCTCCAGGCTCGTGACCGAGCGCGCACCCTGGCGGTGCGAGGTGCCGATGCAGTCGGCGCCGGTGTCGCCACCGCCGATGACGATGACGTCCTTGCCCTCGGCGGTCACCTGGCCCTCGACGGCCTCGCCGAGCGCCGCCCGGTTGGCCGGCGGGAGGAAGTCCATCGCCTGCATGACGCCGTCGAGCTCGCGCCCGGGGACGGGCAGGTCACGCGGCACGGTCGCGCCGATCGCCAGCACCACCGCGTCGTAGCGGTCGCGCAGCTGTCGGCCGGTGACGTCCTCACCGACGGCGACGCCGCTGCGGAAGCGGGTGCCCTCGGCCTCCATCTGGGCGATGCGGCGGTCGAGGACCGACTTCTCCATCTTGAACTCGGGGATGCCGTAGCGCAGCAGACCTCCGGGCTTGTCGGCGCGTTCGTAGACGGCGACGGTGTGGCCGGCCCGGGTCAGCTGCTGGGCTGCGGCGAGACCAGCGGGCCCGGAGCCGACGACCGCGACGGTCTTGCCCGACAGGCGCTCGGGTGCCTGCGGCTGCACGTAGCCCGAGTCGAAGGCGCGCTCGATCGTCGTGACCTCGACCTGCTTGATGGTCACCGCGGGCTGGTTGATGCCGAGCACGCAGGCGGTCTCGCAGGGCGCGGGGCACAGGCGACCGGTGAACTCCGGGAAGTTGTTGGTCGCGTGCAGGCGCTCGATGGCCTCGCGCCAGTCACCCTTCCAAGCAAGGTCGTTCCACTCGGGGATCAGGTTGCCGAGCGGACAACCGCTGTGGCAGAACGGGATCCCGCAGTCCATGCAGCGTCCGGCCTGGCGCTGGAGCTGCCCGAGCTCCTGCTCCTCGTAGACCTCCTTCCAGTCCCTGATGCGGACCGGGACGGGCCGACGGGTCGGCAGCTCGCGCTCACGCGTCTTGAGAAAGCCCTGGGGGTCAGCCACGGGAAGCCTCCATGATCCGCTCCCACACCTCGGAGCCGTTGATGTCGAGTCCCTCCGCCTCGGCGGCGGCGCGCACGTCGAGGACGCGCTGGTAGTCGCGCGGCAGGACGAGGGTGAACCGCTGCCTCGCCGCGTCCCAGTCCTCCAGGAGCTGGGCGGCGACGGTGGACTCGGTCCACTGGACGTGCTTGCCGAGCAGCTCGCGGACCACGGTCTCGTCGTCGGCCCGCAGCGCCGACAGGTCGACGAGCTCGCGGTTGACGCGGTCGGCCGCGAGGTCGAGCACGTAGGCCACTCCCCCGGACATGCCGGCCGCGAAGTTGCGCCCGGTGGGGCCGAGGACGAGGACGGTGCCGCCGGTCATGTACTCGCAGCCGTGGTCGCCGACACCCTCGACGACGGCGGACGCACCGGAGTTGCGGACGGCGAAGCGCTCGCCGACCTTGCCGCGGAGGAAGAGCTCACCCGACGTGGCGCCGTAGCCGATCACGTTGCCGGCGATGACGTTCTGCTCGGCCTGGAGGGGCGCTGCGCGGTCCGGGCGGACCACGACGCGGCCACCCGAGAGGCCCTTGCCGACGTAGTCGTTGGCGTCGCCGTGCAACCGCAGGGTCACCCCTCGCGGCAGGAACGCGCCGAGCGACTGGCCGGCCGAGCCCTTGAGCGTGAGGTCGATCGTGTTGTCCGGCAACCCGTCCGGGTGGGCCTTGGTGACCTCGTGCCCGAGCAGGGTGCCGATGGTGCGGTTGACGTTGCGCACGGCGACCTCACCGGTGACCGGCGTGCCGTCGCTGATGGCCTCACGGGCGATGGCGATGAGGTGGTGGTCCAGGGCCTTCTCGAGGCCGTGGTCCTGCGTCGTGGTGTTGCGGCGCGGTGAGCCGTCCGGGCTCTGCACGTCGGCGAAGATCGGGCTGAGGTCGAGCCCGGCCGCCTTCCAGTGGGCGACGGCCTTGGTCGCGTCGATGGCCGACACCTGGCCGACCGCCTCCTCGATGGAGCGGAAACCCAGTGCTGCCAAGTGTTCCCGCACCTCCTCGGCGATGTACTCGAAGAACGTCTCGACGAACTCGGGCTTGCCGGAGAACCGCTTGCGCAGCTCGGGGTTCTGGGTGGCGATGCCGACGGGACAGGTGTCGAGGTGGCAGACGCGCATCATCACGCAGCCGCTGACGACCAGCGGTGCCGTGGCGAACCCGAACTCCTCCGCACCCAGCAGCGCCGCGATGACGACGTCGCGACCGGTCTTGAGCTGGCCGTCGCACTGCACCACGATGCGGTCGCGCAGGTTGTTGAGCACCAGCGTCTGCTGGGTCTCGGCGAGGCCGATCTCCCAGGGACCACCGGCGTGCTTCAGGGACGTCAGCGGCGAGGCGCCGGTGCCGCCGTCGTGGCCGGAGATGAGCACGACGTCGGAGTGCGCCTTGGAGACGCCTGCAGCCACCGTGCCGACCCCGATCTCGGAGACCAGCTTGACGTGGATCCGCGCCTCGGGGTTGGCGTTCTTGAGGTCGTGGATCAGCTGGGCGAGGTCCTCGATGGAGTAGATGTCGTGGTGCGGCGGCGGGCTGATGAGGCCGACGCCCGGCGTCGAGTGCCGCGTCTTCGCCACCCAGGGGTAGACCTTGTGGCCGGGCAGCTGGCCGCCCTCGCCGGGCTTGGCGCCCTGGGCCATCTTGATCTGGATGTCGCCGGACTTGGTGAGGTAGAGCGAGGTCACGCCGAAGCGGCCCGAGGCCACCTGCTTGATGACCGAGCGACGCTCGGGGTCCATCAGGCGGTCGACGTCCTCGCCGCCCTCACCGGTGTTGGAGCGCGCGCCGAGCCGGTTCATCGCGACGGCGAGGGTCTCGTGGGCCTCGAGGCTGATCGACCCGTAGGACATCGCCCCGGTGCTGAACCGCTTGACGATCTCGCTGACCGGCTCGACCTCGTCGATGGGGACCGGCTGGCGCGGGCTGGACCCACCGAGCTCGAACAGGCCACGCAGCGTCATGAGCCGCTCGGACTGCTCGTCCACGCGCTGGGTGTACTGCTTGAAGATGTCGTAACGGCGCTGGCGGGTGGAGTGCTGCAGGCGGAACACCGTGTCGGGGTCGAACAGGTGCGGCTCGCCCTCGCGGCGCCACTGGTACTCACCGCCCACGTTCAGCTTGCGGTGCGGGAGGCGCACGCCGTCCGGCGGGTATGCCGCGGCGTGCCGGGCCGCGGTCTCGGCGGCCACGACGTCGAGGCCGATCCCGCCGAGCTGGCTCACGGTGCCGGTGAAGTAGCGGTCGACGAGCTCCTGCGACAGGCCGATGGCCTCGAAGACCTGGGCGCCGCGGTAGGACGCCACGGTGGAGATGCCCATCTTCGACATCACCTTCAGGACGCCCTTGCCGAGCGCCTTGATGAGGTTCTTCACGGCCTGCTCGGCGCTGACGCCCTCGATCGCCCCTGCGCGGACGAGGTCCTCCACCGACTCCATGGCGAGGTAGGGGTTGACGGCGGCGGCGCCGTACCCGATGAGCAGGGCGACGTGGTGGACCTCGCGCACGTCACCGGCCTCGACGACGAGGCCGACCAGCGTGCGGGTCTTCTCGCGGATGAGGTGGTGGTGCACTGCGGACGTGAGCAGCAGCGACGGGATGGGCGCGTCGTCGCGGCCGGAGTCGCGGTCGGAGAGCACGACGAACCGGGCGCCGTTCGCGATGGCCTGCGAGACCTCCGCGAAGATCTCCTCGAGCCGGGCCTGCATGGCGGCGGCGCCGCCGGTGACGTCGTAGAGGCCGCGCACGACGTGGGTGGCGTAGCCGGGCAGGTCGCCGTCGGCGTTGACGTGGACGATCTTGGCCAGCTGGTCGTTGTCGATCACCGGGAACGGCAGCACGACCTGGCGAGCATGGGCCGGCGTCGCCGCGAGGGCGTTGCCCTCGGGGCCGATGACGGTGCCGAGGGAGGTGACGAGCTCCTCGCGGATGGCGTCGAGCGGCGGGTTGGTCACCTGCGCGAACAGCTGGGTGAAGTAGTCGAAGATGAGCCGTGGCCGGTCGGACAGCACCGCGATGGGCGTGTCGGTGCCCATCGACCCGAGCGCCTCTCCGCCGGTGCGGGCCATCGGCGTGAGCAGGATCTTGAGCTCCTCCTGCGTGTAGCCGAAGGTCTGCTGGCGACGGGCCACCGAGGCGGCAGTGTGCACGATGTGCTCGCGCTCGGGCAGGTCGTCGAGGTGGATGAGCCCGGCGTGGAGCCACTCGTCGTAGGGGTGCTGCGCGGCGAGCGAGGACTTCACCTCGTCGTCGCTGACGATCCGGCCGTGCTCGGTGTCCACGAGGAACATGCGGCCCGGCTGCAGCCTGCCCTTGCGGACCACGCGGGTGGGGTCGAGGTCGAGCACGCCGGCCTCGGACGCCAGCACGACGAGCCCGTCGTCGGTGACCGAGTAGCGCCCGGGGCGCAGGCCGTTGCGGTCGAGCACGGCGCCGATCAGCGAGCCGTCGGTGAAGGTGACACAGGCCGGGCCGTCCCACGGCTCCATGAACGTCGAGTGGAACTCGTAGAACGCCCGCCGGGCAGGGTCCATCTCCTCGTGGTTCTCCCAGGCCTCCGGGATCATCATGAGGACGGCGTGCGGCAGCGACCGGCCGCCGAGGTGGAGCAGCTCCAGCGTCTCGTCGAAGGAGGCGGAGTCGGACGCCTCGGGGGTGCAGATGGGGAACAGCCGCTCGAGGTCGCCGGGGATGACGTCAGAGACGAGCTGGCTCTCGCGGGCGCGCATCCAGTTGCGGTTGCCCTTGACGGTGTTGATCTCGCCGTTGTGGGCGATGAGCCGGTAGGGGTGCGCGAGCGGCCAGCTGGGGAAGGTGTTGGTCGAGAACCGGGAGTGGACCAGCGCGAGCTGGGTCTCGAACCGGCGGTCGGACAGGTCGGGGAAGAACGGCTCGAGCTGGCCGGTGGTCAGCATGCCCTTGTAGACGAGGGTGCGGCACGACAGCGACGGGAAGTAGACCTCGGTCTCGCGCTCGGCCCGCTTGCGCAGGCAGAACGCCAGGCGGTCGAGCCCGATGCCGACCATGCGCCCCGACGCCGAGGCGACGAAGAGCTGCCGGAAGAACGGCATGCAGTCGCGCGCCGGCTGCCCGATGAGGTCGCTGCTCACCGGGACGTCGCGCCAGCCGAGGACGCGCAGGTTCTCCTCCGCGGCGATGGTCTCGATCCGAGCGACGGCCTCCGCGCGCTCGGCCTCGTCGACCGGCAGGAAGGCCAGGCCGACGGCGTACGCGCCGGCGACGGGGAGGTCGAAGTCCACGACCTCGCGCAGGAAGGCGTCCGGGATCTGGGTGAGGATGCCGGCCCCGTCGCCCACCAGGGGGTCGGCGCCGGTGGCTCCACGGTGCTCGAGGTTGCGCAGCGCGGTGAGCGCGTGGTCGACGATGTCGTGACCGGCGCTTCCCCTCATCGTCGCCACGAGGGCCACGCCACACGCGTCGTGCTCGTGCTCGCGGCGGTAGAGCCCGGTGTCGGCGGGCTGGGCGGAGAAGCGCGCAGGAGTCACGTTCGGGTCACCGTCCTAGGGGGGTCGTGGTGCGTCGGAGATGACCTGCTGGACACCTCTGGACACGCGCGTGGACGGCCTTGGCCACGGCTGCGACGAGGATACCGGTAACCCCTCCCGTCCTAGAATGTGAGCCGAGCTATTCCGTATCCTGAGACGTCGCGAGGGGCTCCGTGCGGGCGGAACGGTCGGGCAGCGCCAGCGGGCGCCGCCTCCCCAGCCACACGAGGAAGACCCCGAGGAGGAACACGAGGATGCTCACCCAGACGTTCACCCGGACGCCGAAGATGTGGTTGGCCTCGTCGCTGCGCATCAGCTCGAAGACGATCCGGCCCACCGGGTACCCCGCGACGTAGAGGCCGAACAGCTGCCCCTTCCGCAGGCGCCGGCGGCGGTCGACGACGACCAGGAACAGGGCCAGCAGCAGGCACCACACCGACTCGTAGAGGAACGTGGGGTGGAACGTGCCGAGCACGACGGCCTTGCCACTCGCGTCGCGCACCGCGTGGCCTGCGGCCTGGTCCCACTCGTGGATGGTCAGCCCCCACGGCAGGTCGGTGCGGCCGCCGTACAGCTCGTTGTTGAACCAGTTGCCCCAGCGGCCGAGTGCCTGGGCCACGGCGACACCGGGGACCGCCGAGTCGACGAAGTCGTGGAACGAGACGCCATGACGCCGGGCGCCCAGCAAGGCCCCGAGCGCGCCGAGCGAGATGGCGCCCCAGATGCCGAGGCCACCCTGCCAGATGTACAGGGCGCGGATGGGGTGCCCGCCTTCGCCGAAGTAGGGCTGCGGCGTGGTGATGACGTGGTAGAGCCGACCCCCGACGATGCCGAAGGGCACCGCCCAGGCCGAGATGTCGACGGCCTTCTCCACGGCGTGGCCGCGGTCGACCAGGCGCCGCCCGGTGATCCAGACGGCGGCGACGATCCCCGCGAGGATGCACATGGCATACGCGCGCACCGGGAACGGGCCCACGTGCCACACCCCCGAGGTGGGGCTGGGGATGGTCGCCGGCAGCCCTGCGGGCACCGCCAGGACCGCTGCGGTGGTCACTTCGTGGCGGCCTTGACCTGCGCCGCGAGCGACTCGGCGGTGAAGCCCTTGAGGTCGAGGGTCTTGCCGTTGAGCTTGAGGGTCGGCGTGCCGTTGACGCCGTCCTTCTCGGACTGGGTCTGGACGGACTCCACGTACTGGTTGTGGGCCTTGGTGTCGTAGCACTGCTGCCAGGTCTTCAGCGCGGCGCCGGTGATGCCCGCCTTCTGCGCGAAGGACGTGAGGTCGGCGTCGGTGTAGCCGGCGCCCTCCTTGAGCGGCTGGCCGCCGAAGTTGGCCGAGTGGTAGGGCATGAACTTGCCCTGGTCAGCGGCGCAGGCGGCGCCGTTGGCGGCGCGGTTGCTGGAGTCGTTGCGCAGGTTGTCGTCGAGGAAGCTCAGCGTGTGGACGACGAGGCGGACCTGGTTCTTCTCGGCCAGGGCCTCGATGTCGGCGCCGAAGCGGTGCTCGAACTCGGCGCAGATCGGGCACTGGAAGTCCTCGTAGAGGTCCAGCGTCGGCACCGTCGTGGGTGCGTCCGGGTTGACCAGGATACCGGCCCCCATGGCAGCAGCACCCTTCGGCAGTGACGAGCCGCCGGCCTTCGTGGCCTGCTGCTTGTCCGACTGGCCCAGCACGACGGCCGTGACCACCGCAGCGATGACCAGCACCACGACCACCGCGGCCACCACGACCCGGTTGGCGCCGTTGCCACCGGCCCGGCCCTTCGGCGTCGCCGCCTGGATCTTGGCCTTGCGGCTGGCGCTGCTGCTGGTCATGCGTGGACCCTCTCTTCGTAACCTGCGGGGAACAGGAGCCGCTCGAGGGCCAGTGCCGTGGTGGGCCTCTTGACGAGCCAGGCCGCGCACAGCATCAGCCCGACGTCGCGGGCGATCTCCTGGGGGTACTGCGTCTGGGCGGCGGCAATGGTTCCCCCCTTGCCGAAACAGCCGCAGTCGATGCTCAGGCCACGGGCCCACGCCGAGGCGATCCCGATGATGAACACGACCATGAGGAACCCTGCCACGGCGGCGCTGACCCGGGTGAACAGCCCGACCACGAGCAGCACGCCGAGGGCGACCTCGAGGATGGGCAGGCCGTAGCCGATGACGCCGGCGAGGTCGTAGGGCAGGAGCTGGTAGGCGCGGACCGCCCGCGCGGAGGTCTCGAGGTGACCGACCTTCAGCAGGCCCGCAACGAGGACGACACCCCCGAGCAGGAGCCGGGCCACCAGGCCCACGACGTCCCGGTGGCGGGGGTCGGGCAGGACGGCCATGTCAGCGACCGCTCCTGACGCCCTCGGCCAGGTCGGCGACGAGGGCACGGAGGGCGGTGAGTCCCGACTGGAGGTCCGGGGCCTCGGTGAGGCAGCGCACGAGCGCCGACCCGACGATGACGCCGTCAGCGTAGGCGGCGACCTCGGCGGCCTGGGTGCCGTCGGAGACCCCGAGGCCGACGCAGACGGGCAGGTCGGTGACCGCCTTGGTCCGGCTGACGATCACCGAGGCGGCGTCGCCCATGGAGGTGCGCGCACCGGTGACACCCATGTGGGAGACGGCGTAGACGAAGCCCCGGCACTGGGACGTCACGGCGGCGATCCGCTCCTCGGTGGAGCTCGGGGCGACGAGGAAGATGCGGTCGAGGCCGGTCTCGTCGCTCGCCGCGATCCAGTCGTCCGCCTCGTCGGGGATGAGGTCGGGAGTGATGATCCCGGCTCCCCCGGCCTCGGCCAGGTCGGTGGCGAACTGCTTGGCACCGTGGCGCAGGATGAGGTTCCAGTAGGACATCACCAGCGGCGGGGCGCCGGCGTCGCGCACCGCACGGGTGGCACGGAAGGCGTCGTCCACCCGTACCCCGTGCTTGAGCGCCTGGTCGGCGGCGTAGGCGATGACGGGACCGTCCATGAGCGGGTCGCTGTAGGGGATGCCGACCTCGACGATGTCCGCGCCGGCCTCGACCATGGCCACCATCGCGGCCACCGAGCCCTCGACGGTGGGGTAGCCGACGGGCAGGTAGCAGACCAGGGCCGCGCGGTTCTCCTCACGGCAGCGCTGCAGGACCTCGCTGACACCGATGCTCACAGCTGGGTCCTCCCGTCGCCCTCGGCCCGCGGTTCGTCGGCGGTGCCGCTCGGGACCGCGTCGCCGTCGATGAGGCCGAAGTACTCCGCGGCCGTGTGCATGTCCTTGTCGCCGCGACCGGAGAGGTTCACGAGCAGGAGCGCCTCCGGGCCGAGCTCGCGCCCGACCTCCATGGCCCCGGCGAGCGCGTGCGCCGACTCGATGGCCGGGATGATGCCCTCGGTGCGGCAGAGCAGCTCGAACGCCTTCATCGCCTGCTCGTCGGTCGCATAGCGGTACTCGGCCCTGCCGGAGTCGCGCAGGAACGCGTGCTCGGGCCCGACGCTCGGGTAGTCCAGCCCCGCGGAGATCGAGTGCGACTCCAGCGTCTGGCCGTCGTCGTCCTGCATGAGGTAGCTGAAGGTGCCGTGGAGGACGCCGGGCGAGCTCGCCGCGAAGCGGGCCGCGTGGCGGCCGCCCTCGACGCCCTCTCCCCCGGCCTCGACGCCGATGAGCCGCACGCCGGCGTCGTCGATGAACCGGTGGAAGATGCCCATTGCGTTGGAGCCTCCGCCGACGCAGGCGATGACGGCGTCGGGCAGGCGGCCGGCGAGGTCGAGCACCTGGCCGCGCGCCTCCACGCCGATGATGCGGTGGAAGTCGCGCACCATCTCGGGGAACGGGTGCGGGCCGGTGACCGTGCCGAGGATGTAGTGGGTGTCGCCGACGTTGGTGACCCAGTCACGCAGGGCGTCGTTGATGGCGTCCTTGAGCGTGGCACTGCCGGTAGGGACGGCCTTGACCTCGGCGCCCAGCATGCGCATGCGGGCGACGTTGAGCGCCTGCCGCTCGGTGTCGACCTTGCCCATGTAGATGACGCAGTCCAGCCCCATCAGGGCGGCGGCGGTGGCCGTGGCGACACCGTGCTGACCGGCGCCGGTCTCGGCGATGACCCGGGTCTTGCCCATCCGCTTGGTGAGCAGCGCCTGCGCCAGCACGTTGTTGATCTTGTGCGAACCCGTGTGGTTGAGGTCCTCCCGCTTGAGAACGATCCTGGCTCCGCCAGCGTGCTCCGCGAACCGCGGCACCTCGGTGATGATGCTCGGGCGCCCGGTGTAGGTACGGTGCAGCAGCTCGAGCTCGCCCAGGAAGGCGGGGTCGACCATCGCCTTGCGACGCGCCTCGTCCAGCTCCTCGAGGGCCGGGATCAGGGCCTCGGGGACGAACCGCCCGCCGAAGTGGCCGAAGCGACCCGGCCGGGCCAGGGGTTCGGGGGTCAGGTCGGTCATGAGTGGGCTCCCGCCGCGATGAGGTCGTGTGCCGCCCGGCGGGGCTCGGCCCCGCGCACCAGGGCCTCGCCGACGAGTACGGCGTCCGCCCCCTCCCCCGCGTAGCGCGCGGCGTCGGCCGGCCCGGAGACCCCGGACTCGGCGACCTTGACGCAGGTGTCGGGGATGAGGGCGGCCAGCCGGCCGAAGGTGTCGGGGTCGACGGCCAGGGTCTTGAGGTTGCGCGCGTTGACGCCGATGACCGAGGCGCCTACATCCACCGCCCGCGCGGTCTCCACCTCGTCGTGGACCTCGACGAGCGCCGTCATGCCGAGGTCACGGGCCAGGGCCTGCATGCGGACCAGGTCGGCCTGCTCCAGCGCGGCGACGATGAGCAGGATGATGTCGGCGCCGTGGGCGCGTGCTTCGAAGAGCTGGTAGTCCTCGACCATGAAGTCCTTGCGCAGCACCGGGATCCGCACCGCGCGGCGTACGGCGTCGAGGTCCGCGAGCGAGCCGCCGAAGCGACGCCGCTCGGTGAGCACGCTCACCGCGGTGGCCCCGCCCGCCTCGTAGTCCGCGGCAAGCGCAGCCGGGTCGGCGATGGTGGCGAGGGCGCCCTTGCTCGGGCTGGACCGCTTCACCTCGGCGATGAGCGACAGGCCGGGGCGGCGCAGGGCGGCCTCGGCGTCGACGGCCGGGGCGGCCTCGCGGGCGAGCCGCTCGACCTCGGTCAGGGGGGTGGTCGCGATGGCGCCCACGAGATCCTCGCGGACGCCCGCGACGATCTCGTCGAGCACGGTGGCCATGTCCCACAGGCTAACCAGCGGCCGCGCCGGCGCCGCCGTCAGGGTCGGAGTACGGACAGGGCCGGCAGCAGCCGCAGCGCCCCGAAGGCCAGCAGCCCGACGGCCCAGGCCGCCGCGAGCGCCGAGGCGTGGGCCGCCATCCAGGCGGTGAGCGCGGTGGCGACGCGGGTTCCGCGGTGGCCCTCGCGGCTGGGACCCGGGCCGCCGACCCGGGCGACGAGCCACACGGCGTACGTGCCGACCACCAGCACGGTCGTCAGGACTGCCCAGGCGTTGCTCGAGACGGCGGCGGCGACGTCACCGGTCAGCAGGTCGTGGACCGCGCGGAGCCCACCGCAGCCGGGGCACGGGACGCCGGTCAGGGCGAGGAAGGGGCACGTCGGCCACGCTCCGGGCAGGTGGGGGTCGCGCGCGAGCAGGGCTGCGGCGAGGGTGGCGCCGCCCGCCCCGCCCAGCGCCGGGCCCTTCAGGCGCGCAGCCGACGGCTGCATGCGGGGGTGCGCGGCGCCCCGGGCGACCGCGGCACCCACCGGATCAGCTGACGCCGGAGGAGTTCGAGCTGCGCGAGGTCACGGGCGGGACGTCCTTGGCGCCGTAGCCGGCCATGCCGAGGACCTTGCCGGCCACGACACCGACGACGCAGATGACGGCCCCGACCACGAAGAGGGGGACGCTGGTGACGACGACCGACCACGACATGACCGCCGAGCCGACCAGGAGGACCGTCACGGCCGTCCACGCGGCGACGCTGTGGCCGTGGTCTTCGTGGATCTCGTGCTCTGCCATGGTGCCTGGCTCCTGTGGAGGTGAGGGGTGGTCGTTCGCGACCATTCTGTCAGGTGCCGGAAGGGTCGTGGCGTTCGGTAGGGTCCTCCCCCGCGTCGAGGCGGTCCCAGTCGCTGGCGACGCGCTGGCCACGGGCTCCCGCGGTCGCGCCCGGCGCCTCGTAGCGGGCGCCGAGGCCACGCCAGCCGCGCGCCCCGAACCAGCCACCCACGGCGGCCAGCAGCAGGGGCACGCAGGCGACGAGCGCGACCCACGGCCACGACGTCGGCGTCGCATGGGTCTCGAGGGTCCCCGTCCGGCCGAGGGACCGGGCGGCCTCCCGCCCCAGCGCCTCCTGCGGTGACAAGGCCACGTGGGCGGCCAGCCAGGCCTCGCCGAGCGCGGCCAGCGCCAGGACGACCACGGTGACCCGACGCACCACCGGACCGCTGGTCGTGCTCGCCAGCGCCGCGGCCGCGGCAACGAGCGCCAGCGCCACGACGCCCGAGGCGACCTGGCTGCCGGTCCCCGTGACGCGGCTCGCCCCCATCACCGGGTCGTCGATGGTGCCGGTCACCCACGTCCGCCCGCCACTGGCGAGGAGGGTGCCGGCTCCGAGCAGGGCGAGCAGGATGACGGCGGCCTTGGACGTCAGCCGCAGCCGCCTCATCGCACGGTCCGCAGGGCCGAGGCGGTGGCGACCGCGCGCAGGGCGGCGGCGGCCTTGTTGACCGTCTCCTCGTACTCGGCCGTGGGGACGGAGTCGGCGACGATCCCCGCCCCGGCCTGCACGTGGGCGGTGCCGTCCTTGATGACGGCGGTGCGGATGGCGATGGCCATGTCGAGGTCTCCGTGGAAGTCGAGGTAGCCGACGACACCGCCGTAGACCCCGCGGCGGCTCGGCTCGTAGTGCTCGATGAGGCTGAGGGCCCGCGGTTTGGGGGCACCGGACAGGGTGCCTGCCGGGAACGTGGCGGCGAGGACGTCGTACGCCGTCCGGCCGGCGGCGAGGTCGCCGACCACCGTGGACTCGAGGTGGGTCACGTGGGAGTAGCGGCGCACCTGCATGAGCTCCACGACGTCGACGGTGCCTGCCTCGCAGACCCGCTGGAGGTCGTTGCGCCCCAGGTCGACGAGCATGACGTGCTCGGAGCGCTCCTTGGGGTCGGCGAGCAGGTCCTCGGCCAGGCGCAGGTCGTCCTCCGGCGTCTTGCCCCGGGGGCGGGACCCCGCGATCGGGTGCGTGATCGCGCGGCGACCCGTCACCTTGACCAGGGCCTCCGGCGAGGAACCCACCACGTCGTACGCGGTGCCGTCCTCGAGCGGCAGGCGCAGGAGGTACATGTAGGGGCTCGGGTTGGATGTCCGCAGGGCCCGGTAGACGTCGAGTGCATCGGCCTCGCACGACGTCGAGAACCGCTGCGAGAGCACGACCTGGAAGACCTCACCCGCCCGGATGTCCTCCTTGGCGAGCTCGACCATCTCCTCGAAGTCGGCTTGGGCGTAGTTGCTGCGGACCTCACCGCGCGCCCGCTCGAAAGCGTCAGGGTCGACGGTAGCGACGGTGCTGGGTGCGGCCGCCGCCAGGGCGGTCGTCATGGTGTCGAGCCGGGCGACGGCGTCGGCCCAGGCGTCCTCGACCCGCTCGTCGGTGTCGTCGAAGTTGACCGCGTTGGCGACCAGCAGCACCGAGCCGTCGGCATGGTCGAGGACGGCCAGGTCGGTCGCCAGCATCATGGTGATCTCGGGGAGGCCCAGCTCGTCAGGGATGGTCGACGGCACCTTCTCCCAGCGGCGTACGGCGTCGTAGGTGATGGCGCCGACCATGCCTCCGGTCAGCGGCGGCATTCCCTCGATGGGCTCGGTGGCCAGGGCCGCGACGGTGTCGCGCAGGGCGTCGAGGGGGCTGCCGTCGGTGGGCACGCCAACCGGCGGCTCGCCCACCCAGTGCGCCTGCCCGTCGCGCTCGGTGAGCACCGCCCCGCTCGCAGCGCCGACGATGGAGTAGCGGGACCAGACGCCGCCGTGCTCGGCGGACTCGAGCAGGAACGTCCCCGGCCGGTCACCGGCGAGCTTGCGGTAGAGCCCGACCGGCGTCTCGGCATCCGCCATGAGGCGCCGCACCACCGGGATGACCCGGCGGTCGCGGGCCAGCAGCTGGAAGACCTCGAGGCTCGGCCAGGTCGAGCCGAACGCGAGGTCGGGAGCGGGGTCGCGCAGGCCCTCACCCATGCGACACCGCGGCACCGAGGTCACCGGCGTCGAAGCAGGTGCGGTCACCGGTGTGGCACGCGGCGCCGACCTGGTCGACGCGCACGAGCAGCGCATCACCGTCGCAGTCGATGGCGACCGACTTGACCAGCTGGACGTGGCCGCTGGTGTCGCCCTTGCGCCAGTACTCCTCGCGGCTGCGCGACCAGAAGGTCACGCGACCCTCGGTCAGAGTGCGACGCAGCGCCTCGTCGTCCATCCAGCCGAGCATCAGGACCTCGCCGGTGTCGTGCTGCTGCACCACGGCTGCGACGAGCCCCTGGTGGTCACGCTTGAGGCGGGTCGCGATGCTGGGGTCGAGGGCGGCGGGAGAGGTCACTCGCCCCATTGTGCCGAAGGTCCGGACGGTGCAGCAGGTCGGGCCGGGGCGCGGGACGCGAGCAGGGCGGGTGGTGGCGGCTGGTCGAGGCCCGGGTCGGTCAGAGCGGCGACACGGTGGGTCCCGCGGCCGTGACACGGACCAGGTGGTGGTCGGGGACCTCCTCCCAGCCGGGGGTCTCGTCGGGCTCGCTGGCCACGAGGACCCCGCGTTCGTCCTGGCGCAGCCACAGGGTGTCGCCCCAGCGGGTGGCCAGCAGCTCGTCGCGCGACAGCAGCAGGAGGTTGAGCCGCGCGTCCGGGTCCGCGGCCGCGACGGTCGCCAGCGTCTGCCCCACCCGGTTCGGACCCTGCTCGACCACCCGGGCGGCGAGCAGGGCGGCGTCGCAGGCCGACTCGGCAGCCAGGCTCGGCCCGACCGCCTCGCGCGCGACCCGGCCGTTGTGCGACACGAGCCACCCGTCGTGGAGGAACGGTGCTGCAGCCGTCGCGTCGGCCGGCATCCCCGCGCTGGCAGAGCGCACCGCGGCGACGACCCGGCACGAGACGAGCAGCGGTGCGACCGAGGCGAGGTTGGTGTCGGACCACATCGGCTTGTCGGACCTCCAGCGGACCGGCTCGCCGCCGCCGTCGGGGTGCAGTCCGACGCCCCAGCCGTCGGCGTTGACGGTGCCGTGGGCCTGCCTGCGGGGAGCCCAGGACTGGGTGAGCAGCCCGTGGGCCGGCTGCAGCACGAGGTCGGCGACGCTCGTGGGCTCGCCGAACCAGGCGAGGTGGCGGCACACCTCAGGCGTCCCGGGCCAGGCGGACACCGGTGAAGATCTGCCGGCGGAACGGGTGGTCCCAGTTGCGGAACGAGGGGCGCACCGTCGAGGCCGCGGTCGCCCACGAGCCGCCGCGCAGGACGCGGTAGTCGCCGCCGAAGAAGGGCGCGCTGTACTGCGCGTAGAGCATGGGGCTGAACCCGGGCCACGGCTCGAACCCCGACGAGGTCCACTCCCACACGTCGCCGATGAGCTGCTCGACGCCGTACGCGGAAGCGCCCGCCGGCAGGGCACCCACCGGCGCGGGGCGCAGGGCACCACCGCCGAGGTTGGCGAGCTCGGGGGTGGGCGGGCTGTCGCCCCAGGGCCAGCGCCGTCGCCGGCCGGCGACCGGGTCCCAGGCGCAGGCCTTCTCCCACTCGACCTCGGTGGGCAGCCGGGCCCCGGACCAGCGGGCGAAGGCCTCGGCCTCGAAGTGGGTGACGTGCTGCACCGGCTCGTCGGCAGGGACGTCCTCGCGGACGCCGAACCGCGTGCGGCTGCCGTCCTCGTGCCAGGCCATCGGCCGCTCCAGGCCGGCCTCCTGGCGGTGCTGCCAACCGCGGTCCGACCAGAGCTCGGGGCGGGTGTAGCCGCCGGCCTCGATGAACGCCTGCCACTCGGCGTTGGTCACCGGCACGCGCCCGATGCGGAACGCGGGAACGTCGACCACGTGGGCGGGACGCTCGTTGTCGAGGGACGTCGGCTCGTGAAGCACGTCGACCCCGAGCACGAACTCCCCCGCCGGGACGAGGACCGCGTCGCGTGTGACCCGGCGGCCCGGCGGCAGGGTCCGCGTGGGGCTCAGCACCGACGCGCCGGCGCGCAGCTGGAGGGTGGCGAGCATCGTCTCGTCGTGCTGCTCCTCGTGCTGGACGACCATGGCGTAGGGGAAGACGTCGGTCGCGCGGTCCAGCGCGTCGAGCACCCTCCCACGCACCTCCCGGCCGTAGCGGCGAGCCTCGACCGGCGGCAGCAGCGGCAGGGTCGACCGGATGGCACGGGGCTGCGTGAACGCGTCGTAGAGCGCGTCGACCCCGAGCGGCAGCAGCCCGGGCCGCGTGGCGTCACCCTCCCGGATGAGCCACAGCTCCTCCTGCTGGGAGATGTGGGCGAGGTCCCACACCAGCGGGCTCATGATCGGGCTGTGCTGGGCGAACAGCTCCTGCTCGTCGAGCTCGGTCAGCCAGGTGGTCCTGGCCCGGGCCAGCTCGAGGTCGCGGGCGACCGCGCCGGCTTCCAAGGGGCTCTGGGGGTTCTGGGGGTTGTGGGGGTTTTGAGGGCTCTGGGGGCTCTGGGGGCTCTGGGTGCTCAGGGGGCTCAGGGGGCTCTGGGGGTTCTGCTCAGGCATGTGCCATCTCCTCCATGACCACGGCAGGACCTCGTCCGCGCAGGTCGTCGGTGACCAGGGTGCCGGGACTGCGGCCGTCCGAGGCGAGGTCGGCGAGCTCGGCGACGGCGTCACGCACCTGCTCGGGGACGGCGCCGGCTGACTCCCGCAGGCAGGACGTCGCCGCCGCCCGCAGCACGGGGTCGGCCAGGCCGCTGCGAGCGGCCGCCTGCGCACGGTCGGCGGTCCGCGCCGCGGCCTCGTCGACCACGGGGTGCAGCGACTCGTCGTCCATCCACACCGTGGCGAGGGCGGCGACCGCCGGCCACCACCGCGACGGCAGCACGTCGAGGCACCGCAGCTCCAGCCAGCCGCGCAGGCGCACGGGCGGGAAGAGCGTGGTGAGCTGGCGCCTGACGTCGCCCGCGGTGGCCGGCGGCCAGTGGCGCGGGGCCGTGATCCACTGCCGCAGGCTGCGTCGCTCGTCGGCAGCTGCCACGCCACCCGGGGCAGCCGGCACGAGCACCACCTCGGCCTCCAGGGCCCGCTCGGCCCACGCCTCGACCGGGTCGGCGAGGTCGGGGAGGCGGCCGGCGCGCAGCTCGCCCAGGCCGGACCAGGCCCGCTGGCGCGCCGAGTGCCAGCCGGTGTCGCGGCCCTCGAGGAAGGCGGACGAGCCGCTCAGGGCGGTCAGCAGCGGCGCCAGGCCCTGCGCCCGGCCGACCCGGGCAGACCACCGGTCGCGGGACCCGGCCTGGAGGTTGACCTGCAGCGCCGCGGTCGAGCACATCATCGTCGCACCGTGCCCCTGGGTCGCCGCGGCAGCCGAGAACCACGCCTCCATGGCGGCATACCGCTCGCCCGGGTTGACCCGGCGCGGGGGCCGCACCGGGTCGGCGCCGAGCAGCACCCAACCCAGCCCCTGCTGCGCCAGGGCGGCGCGCACCACGCCGGTGTCCTGCTCCATCGCGTCGAGGGCGGTCGCGAGGTCGGGGTGGGGCGCCGAGGAGACCTCCAGCTGGCCGCCGGGCTCCAGCGTGACGCGGCCGCCGCGGGGCAGCAGGGCGTGGCGCGTGGCCACCTCGAGCAGGACGTCGTAGGGCGGGGACGCGGTCACGTCGCGGCGCACCACCGTGTGCCCCTCCACCTCCAGCCCCACCGTGCCGACGGGCTGGTCGTGCAGTGCGAGTGACCTCACCAGCTCGCGTGCCTCGTGGAGGCTGACCACTGCGTCGTCCGGCAGGTGCGCCGTGGCGGCGACGGGTCGGTGGTCGGTGGATGTGGTCACAGGTCCTGCCCCTCGCGGTCCGGGCCGGATCCACTGCGGGATCCGCGGGTCATCGGGGCGACCGGGCTGTCAGGACCAGGCCGTCCGTGGACCATCATGCAACAGCCCACCGACAGCGACCTGTCGAGCGTGGGGAGGGAGCGCTCAGCCCCGCTGCTGCGCCGACCAGGAGGCGTACAGCGCGGAGTACACGCCCCCGGCGCGCACCAGCTCGCGGTGGGGGCCGCGCTCCACGATGTGCCCGCGATCCACGACGACGACCTCGTCGGCGGCCTCGGCCGTCGACAGCCGGTGGGCGATCGCGACAGAGGTGCGTCCACGCGTCAGTCCCTCGAGTGCGCGCTGGAGGCGGACCTCGGTCGAGGGGTCGACCGCCGACGTCGCCTCGTCGAGGACGAGCAGGTCGGGGTCCGCGAGGTAGGCACGGGCCAGCGCGACGAGCTGCCGCTCCCCTGCCGACAGCGACTCGCCGCGCTGGCCGACCTCGGTGGCCAGGCCCTGCGGGAGCCCTGCCAGCCAGGCGTCGAGGCCGAGTTCGGTGATCGCGAGGGTGATGTCGTCGTCGCTGGCGTCGGGGCGACCGAACCGCACGTTCTCGCGCAGCGTCGCGTCGAACAGGAACCCCTCCTGCGGCACCAGCACCACGCGCTCCCGCAGCGAGGAGAAGCGGACGTCGCGCAGGTCGACGCCGTCGATGCGCACGGTCCCGGTGCTGGGGTCCATGAGCCGGGTGAGGAGCTTGGCCAGCGTCGACTTGCCCGACCCGGTCTCGCCCACGATCGCCACGCGCGAACGCGGCGCGATCGACAGGTCGACGTCGTGGAGCACGGTCGCGCCGCCCGGGTAGGCGAAGGAGACGCCCTCGAAGTCGACGGTGATGGGGCCGCGCGGCAGCACCTGCCCGGCGTCGCCGGGGTCGGCCACGTCGGCCCGGGTGTCGACGACGCCGATCACGCGCCGCCACCCGGCGACGGCGTTCTGGAGCTCGTTGAGGATCTCGGTGGCCTGCTGCACCGGCTGGGTGAACAGGTTGACGAGGAAGAGGAACGCGAGCAGCTGGCCGAGGGTGAGGTCGTCGTGCACGGCCTGGACGGTGCCGACCACCAGCACCACCGCGAGCGTCAGGCCGGCGACGAGCTGTCCCGAGGAGAAGGCGACCACCGACCGCACCTGGGCCCGGATGGCGGCCGACCGGTGCCCCTCGATCGCGGCGTCGATGCGCGCGGCGGTGCGCTCCTCCACGCCGTACGCCCGGATCGTCGCGGCGCCCACGACCGACTCGGACACAGCAGCGAGCAGGTCGCCGACGCGCTCGCGGACGGCGGTGTAGGCGCGCCCCACGATGGTCTGGAACCGGCGGATGACGAACAGCAGCGGCACGAAGCAGAGCCACACCACGGCCGTCAGCAGGGGGCTGTAGAACAGCATCAGCCCCGTGGCCACGGCGATCTGCCCCAGGCTGAGGACGAGGATGATCCCGCCGAACTGCACGAACTGGGAGATGGTGTCGACGTCGGAGGTCACCCGGCTCACCATCGAGCCGCGGCGCTCGGTGTTCTGGGTCAGCGTCGACAGGTCGTGGATGTGCCGGAAGGCCCTCAGCCGCAGGGACGCCAGGCCGGCCTCGGAGGCGCGGAAGAGGCGCACGTTGACGGCGTACGCCGACAGCGCGGTGGCGACGACGGCGATGAGGGCGAGCAGGACGTAGCGGGTGACCAGGCCCGGGTCGGGGCCTCCCTTGCCGAGCAGGCCGTGGTCGGTGGTCTGCTGGACCACGAAGGGCACGACGACCCGGCCGACGGTGGTCACCGCGGCGAGCGCGAGGGTGACGCCGATGCCGCGACGCAGCTCGGGTGACAGCTCGAGACCGCGGCGCAGCGTCGCGACGGTGCCGAGGTCGGACGTGGCCTCGATGGACGTGCTCATCGGACGACCTCCTCCTCGTCGGCGGTGACCGCGGCGCGCTCGGCGGCCTCCCGTGCGTAGGCGGTGACGAGGCGCTCGTAGCCCTCGCACCGCTGCTGCAGCTCCTGGTGGGTGCCGTGGTCGACCACGCGCCCGTGCTCGACGTAGACGATCTCGTCGGCGAGCGTGATCGTGGACATCCGGTAGGCCACGACGAGCACGGTGGTGCCGCTGCTCGAGCGCCGCAGGCCGGCCAGGATCGCCTGCTCCACGGCCGGGTCGACGGCACTCGTCGCGTCGTCGAGCACGAGCAGCTGCGGCGTGCGGATGATCGCCCGGGCCAACGCGATCCGCTGCCGCTGGCCACCCGAGAGAGAGGCGCCCCGCTCCCCCACCCGCGTGTCGAGCCCGGCGCCGAGGGCCTCGACGAAGGTGTGGGCCTGCGCGACCTCGAGGGCTGCCCAGACCTCCTCGTCGGTGTGGTCCAGGCCGAGGGTGATGTTGCCCCGGACCGTGTCGTCGAACATGAACGTCTGCTGCGGGACGAGCGCCGCCACCGAGGACACCCCGCCTCGGACCACCCGGCGCAGGTCGGTGCCGTCGAGCGTGACGTCGCCACGGTCGGGGTCGACGAGCCGCAGGGTGAGGTTGGTCAGCGTCGACTTGCCGGACCCGGTCGGGCCCACGAGGGCCACGGTGGACCCCGCGGGCACGTCGATGCTCACGTCGTGGATCGCCTGGAAGCGGGACTCCCGGCCGGCCTCGTCGACGATGTCGTAGGAGTAGTCGACCCCCTTCAGCTGCGACCGGGCTGCCCCGGAGTGCTTGAGCTGCTGGTCGCCGAAGGCCAGCTCGCCGCGGGCCTTGAGGACCGCGTCGACCCGGTCCCAGCCGACGACGGTGCGCGGGAGCTCGCCGAGGACCCAGCCGAGGGCCCGCACCGGGAAGGCCAGCACGGAGATGAGGTAGGCCACCTGCACGACCGCGGCCGGCTGGAGCACGCCCACGGCCACTTGGTGGGTGCCGACCGCCAGCACGGCAAGGGTGCCGATGGTGGGGATGGCCTCGATGACCGGGTCGAAGGTGCCGCGGGTGCGGCCGACGTCGACGTTGGCCG
The DNA here is from genome assembly GCF_052114585.1 of Pedococcus sp. 2YAF34. Lineage (NCBI taxonomy): Bacteria > Bacillati > Actinomycetota > Actinomycetes > Micrococcales > Intrasporangiaceae > Pedococcus > Pedococcus sp. 2YAF34. The sequence continues at coordinate 16,421 of NZ_JBFRFA010000027.1, read as the reverse complement.
CCTGGAGCCGGCGGGTGACCTCCTCGAACCGCGCCGCCTCCTGCTCCTCGCGCCCCATCGACTTGACCACGAGCGCCGCCTCGAAGCTCTCGTGGGCGACCTCGCTCACCTCCGCGCGCAGCTGCTGGGCGCGCGACACCCGAGGCGACATCGCCCGCTGGAACACGAGGTTGGCCAGGAACAGCGCCGGGAAGACCGTGAGGCCGATGACGGCCATGAGCGGGTCGACCAGGACCATCTGCACGATGCCCGCGACGAGCATGACGATCACGCCGAGTGCCATGGGCAGCGGGGCGAACACGTTCCAGGTCGCCTCGACGTCGGCGTTCGCGTTGGACAGCAGCTGGCCGGAGGGGTGCCGGTGGTGCCACGACAAGGGCAGGCGGAGGTACTGGCGGGTGACCTCGCGCCGGTAGCCGGCGGCCACGTTGTACATGGTGAACCCCGCGGCGATGCGCCGGATCACCACGCCCACGACGTTGAGCAGCACCGCTCCCGCGACCCACGCGAAGATGGTCCAGAGCTGGGTGCTGGTCACCGCGCCGGCCTTGACCGCGGGCTGGATCTGCTCGCGCGTCACCTTGCCGATGGCCGAGGCGGTGAGGACCGTCATGACGCCGTAGAGGGTGCTGCCGGCCACGGCGAACGCGAACCAGCGCGGTTCGCGCCGGATCCCCACCCCGACGATGGCGAGGCTCCGGCGCAGCGACGGCGCGGCGTCGACGGACACGGTGAACCTCCGGTGGAGCACGAGTGGGATCGGGTGTCACCTTCTCACGGGCCACCGACGCGGGCGCGCGCGGCCGAGGTCACGTTGCCCACCCAGCCGCACCGCGCCACCCACCAGTACGGCGCCCCCTCCGGGCCGCGCCGCCGTCGGGCGCCATGATGGGGCCATGACCCACCTCGCCCGGTCCGAGCGCGACGCCTTCTGCGACTCCCTCCTCACCGCCGGGCCGCACGCGCCCACCCTGTGCTCGCCGTGGGACGCGGCCGAGCTCGCCGCGCACGTCGTGGTGCGCGACCGCCGCCCCGACCTCGCCCCCGGCATCTGGGTGCCGCCCCTCGCCCACCGACTCGAGGAGGGCCAGGCCGCGTATGCCGCCAAGCCCTTCCCGGAGCTGGTTGACCTCGTGCGCTCCGGTCCGCCGGTGTGGTCGCCGGTCCGGCTGGCGCCGGTCGACGACGTCGTCAACCTCGTGGAGCTGTTCATCCACCACGAGGACGTGCTGCGCGGCGACGAGCAGCGTGGACCCCGTCGGGTCGTCGCGGACCGCGAGTCGCGGGCCCTGTGGCGCTCGCTGTCGCGGCTGGCCAGGGTGTTCTTCCGCCGCAGCCCCGTCGGGGTGGTGCTGCGCACGCCCGACGGCCGCACCCTCCACGCCCGCAGCACCACCGAGCTCGGCACCGTGGTCCTGGAGGGGCGCCCCGAGGAGCTGCTGCTCACGGCGTACGGGCGGCGCAGGGTCGCCGAGATCGAGGTGACCGGCAGCGAGGACGCGGTCGACGCCCTCTGGGCCGCCCCGCTCGGCCTCGCCTGACGCCGCTCCGTCCGAGGCCCATGCGCGGCGCGGACGAGGGCCGCGTGGGCCTGGCCCTGCGCAGGGCGAGCCCGGTCGGACCCGCCGTCAGCGGACGGCGATGCCGTCGGCGCGCAGCGCGTCCTTGACGTCGCCGATCGACAGCTCGCCGAAGTGGAACACGCTGGCCGCGAGGACCGCGTCGGCGCCGGCGTGCACGGCCGGCGCGAAGTGCTCGACGCGTCCCGCGCCCCCACTGGCGATGACCGGCACCGTCACGGCGGGCCGCACGAGGCGGATGAGCTCGAGGTCGAAGCCGTCCTTGGTGCCGTCGGCGTCCATCGAGTTGAGCAGGATCTCCCCCGCCCCCAGCTCCGCGGCGCGCGCGCACCACTCCACGGCGTCGAGGCCCGTGCCCTGCCGTCCCCCGTGGGTCGTCACCTCGAACCCCGGCACCGTCCGCCCCGAGTCGTCGCGACGGCGGCGCACGTCGGCCGACAGCACGAGCACCTGTGACCCGAACCGGTCGGCGATCTCGGCGATGAGCTCGGGCCGGGCGATCGCAGCGGTGTTGACGCCCACCTTGTCCGCGCCCGCGCGCAGCAGCCGGTCGACGTCGTCGGGCGTGCGCACGCCGCCGCCGACCGTGAGCGGGATGAACACCTGCTCCGCGGTCCGGCGCACCACGTCGTACGTCGTCTCCCGGTCGCCGCTGCTCGCGGTGACGTCGAGGAACGTGAGCTCGTCGGCGCCCTGCTCGCCATACGCCTTGGCCAGCTTGACGGGGTCGCCAGCGTCGCGCAGGTCCATGAAGTTGACGCCCTTGACCACCCGGCCCGCGTCGACGTCGAGACAGGGGATGACGCGGGTGGCGAGGCTCACCGGCACAGGCTAGCGACCTAGGGTGGAGCCCATGCAGCGCGACCCGGGCGAGCACCCCAGCCCCGAGCTCGTCGTCCGGCTCACCCGCCTCGCGCTCGCCGCGCCGAACCGTGCCGGCTCGACCCGGCTCGTGGCCGTCGACGGCCCCAGCGGTGCGGGCAAGACCACCCTCGCGGACGCCCTGGCCCTCGAGCTGGGGGCACCGGTGGTGCACATGGACGACCTCTACCCGGGCTGGGACGGCCTGCGCGAGTCGCGGTTGCGCGTGCAGGACTGGGTGGTCGCACCGCTGCGCGCCGGCCGGCCGCCGCGCTACCGGCGCTGGGACTGGGCCCGGTCCGAGTACGGCGCGTGGGTGGAGCCCGAGCCCTCCCCGGTCGTGGTCCTCGAGGGTTGCGGGTCCGGGGCGCTCGACAACGCTGACGCCCTCTCGCTGCTCGTGTGGGTGGAGGCCGAGGAGGCTGTCCGGCGCCGGCGGGGCCTGCGCCGGGACCCCGGCTACGAAAACTTCTGGGACCGGTGGGGGCGCCAGGAGCGCGAGGTGTACGCGGCCGACAGGACGCGGGCGCGCGCGGACGTCGTGGTCGACACGACGCCGCCCGGTGCGACCACAGGGCACGACGCGGCCGACGGGCTCGGACGCCATACTCGGCGCATGGCCACCGAGGCACAGGGGGACGACCGCGTGACGGACCCCGCCGAGTGACACCCGAGCCCACCCGCGGGCTGTCCCGCGTCCGCGCTCTCGTGGCACGCGGTCGCTCGCGGGGGACACCGACCTCGGACGACCTGGCCCGCGCGGCGGACCGGGCCGCGAACCGGTCGCGCCGCGAGGCCAGGGCGAGGACCGCCCGCTTGGCCAGCCGACTCGCGTTCATCGTGCAGTGCGGCCTGGGCGCGGCCGTCGCCTGGTGGGTCGCGACCGGCCTGCTGGGTCACGTGCGGCCGTTCTTCGCCCCCGTGACCGCCATCGTCTGCCTCGGCATGTCCTACGGGCAGCGGCTGCGCCGGGTGGGCGAGGTCATGAGCGGTGTGGCCGTCGGGGTGTTCATCGGCGACGCCTTCGTGCACGTCTTCGGCAGCGGCTCCTGGCAGATCGTCGTGGTCGTGGTGATCTCCATGAGCGTGGCCGCGCTCCTCGGGGCCGGCATGATCCTCACCACGCAGGCCGGGGTGCAGTCGGTCATCGTGACCACCCTCGTCGCCGGCCCCGGCCAGGGCTTCACGCGGTGGCTGGACGCCGTCGTCGGCGGGAGCGTGGCCCTGCTGTTCACCCTCGTCGCCCCGGCCGCGCCGCTGCGCCGACCACGCCAGCAGGCCGCCCTGGTCGTCGAGGAGATCAGCGGCATCCTCACCGACACGGTCCGCGCGCTGCGTGAGAAGGACGGAGACCTCGCCTCGGCGACGCTGTCCCGGGCGCGCGACTCCGAGGGGATGCTGACCGAGGCGCGCGCGCTGTCGGCCGAGGGCATCGCGGTGGTGCGGCTGTCGCCGATCCGGCGCCGGCACCTGCCCGGCGTGCAGGCGATCGCCGACCTCCTCGAGCCGCTGGACCGGGCCATCCGCAACCTGCGCGTCCTGGTCCGCCGGGCGGCGATCGCGGTCTGGCGCGACGAACCGGTGCCGACCGCCTACCTGCGCCTGCTCGAGGCCCTGGCGGAGACGACGACCGACATCTCGCGCGAGCTGTTCGAGCGACGGCTGCCGACCCACGCGCGCGTCGGCCTGCACCGGATCGGCGAGGCGAGCGCGGTCATCGACCCGTCGTCCGGCCTGTCGGGCGAGGTGATGCGGGCCCAGATCCGCTCGATGGTCGTCGACCTGCTGATGCTGACCGGCATGCCGCTGGACGAGGCCCGGGAGATGGTGCCCGAGTCGATGACCCACGGGCCGGAGGACGGCTGACCCCTGCGAGACTGGCGGCGATGACCTCGCGACGCCACCTCCCTCCCTTCTGGCTCATGGCGCTCGGCCTCGTGGCCGTGGCCGTCAACCTGCGGACCGCGATGGCCAGCGTGCCGCCGGTGGTGCAGACGATCGGCGCCGACCTCGGCCTGTCCAACGCCGCGCTCGGGGCACTGACGACGCTGCCGGTGCTGTGCATGGGCGTCTTCGCGCCGGTCGCCCAGCGCGTGGCCGCGAGGATCGGGGCCGCTGGCGCCATCGAGGTGTCGGTCCTGTGCGTCGCCGCCGGGCTCGCCCTGCGCCTCGGGGGCGGCCACGTGTGGCTGCTCTACGCCGCGACGTTCGTCGCCGGGGTGGGCATCGCCATCGGCGGCACGCTTCTGCCCGGGCTGGTCAAGGAGCTGTTCCCACCCCAGCGGGCCGGCCTGGTCACCGGGCTGTACATGCTGGCGATGATGGGTGGGGCCGGTGCTGCCTCCGCACTGTCGGTGCCCCTCCAGGAGCGCCTGGGGTCGTGGGAGGCGTCGCTCGGCTCGTGGTCGGTGCTGGGGGTGCTCGGGGCCCTCGCCTGGATACCGGTGTGGCGCGGCCACACGCGGCACCGCGCGGCCAACCCCATGGTGGTCGCCCCGGCGCGTCTGCCGTGGGGCCATGTCACCGCCTGGCTGGTCGCGGCCTACCTCGCCGTCCAGTCGGTGGAGTTCTACTCCTCCCTCGCCTGGATCGCGCCCACCTACCGGGCCCGCGGCTGGGACCCCACGCACGCGGGATACCTGCTCAGTGCGTTCACCGCCGCCCAGCTCGTCTCCGGGCTGCTCGCCCCGGCGCTCACCGACCGGGTCCACGACCGGCGGGTCCTCCTGGTCGCCTCGTCCGTCCTCGGGCTGCTCGGGCAGGCCGGGCTGTGGCTGGCCCCGGGTGGCGCCCCCTGGGCGTGGGCGACGGTCCTGGGTCTGGGCCAGGGAGCCGCGTTCGCCCTCGGCCTGGTCCTCATGGTCGACTACGCCGCCACCCCCGCCGCCAGTGCGCGGCTGGCCGGTATGGCGTTCCTCTTCAGCTACGGGCTCGCCTCGCTCGGCCCCGCCGCCATGGGCGCGGTGCGCGACGCGACCGGCGGGTTCGACGCGGTGTGGATGTCCCTGACGCTGCTGATGGCCGCCCAGCTGGCGGTCGCGTTCGCGTTGCGCCCCTCGCTGCGCAAGATCAGCTGACCGCGAGGCGACGGCGGCCGCCCCCCGACCGCTCAGGGTCAGGGCGTGTCAGGCAGGGGTGACGTCGGGGCTGGTCGCCGACGGGCCGAGCGCCTGCACGAGGGCGGCGAGGCGGCTGGCCTCGGAACGTCCCACCTCGGCGTCCGCCTTCTGGATCGCCATGACCGCAACGGTGTCCGTGTCGTCGAGCTCGAGGGTGACCCAGGGGTCGCCGCCGCCGAACCGCACGTCGACGACCGACTGCCACGCGATGACGCGGGTGGTGAAGAGGTTGCGCACCGTGAGCGACTCACGGGTGGGCAGGGCGCGGATGGAGGCGAAGCGCCACAGGATCGCAGCGATCGCCACGCCGAGCAGGGCGAAGAAGACCTTGTCGCCGGCGCGCCAGGTGCCGCCCTGCTCGGGGCTCGGCAGCACGACCGCGATGACCGCGAAGACGACGAGGGCCGCCACCGCGAAGGCGAGGGACACGGTGCGCCCCCGGTGGGGACGGAACGGCGCGAAGGCCGCCACCTCGTCGGGCGAGGCGCCCGCAGACCGGGGGCGAGGGCTCACAACCGGCACGCGGCGATGTCGGTGACGAGGATCGCCCGGGCCCCGAGGTCGTAGAGCTCGTCCATGATGGCGTTGGTCAGGTGTCGCGGGACCATGGCGCGCACGGCGGCCCAGTCCTTGTTCTGCAGCTGGGAGACGGTCGGCGACTCCAGGCCGGGGGTGATCGCGCAGGCGTCCTCGACGAGGTCGACCGGCACGTCGTAGTCGAGCATGACGTAGTGCCGGGCCGTGATGACGCCGGTCAGGCGGCGCCGCAGCACCTCGACGGCAGCCGCCTCGCCGGAGCCCTCACGCCGGATGAGCACCGCCTCGCTGCGAAGGATCTCCTCGCCGAACACCTCCAGCCCCTGCTGGCGCAGGGTGGTGCCTGTCTCGACGACGTCGGCGATGACGTCGGCGACCCCGAGCGTGATCGCGGTCTCGACCGCGCCGTCGAGGCGCACGACCTGGGCGCTGATGCCCTGGCCGGCGAGGTGCTTCTCGACCAGGCCCGAGTAGCTCGTCGCGACACGGCGGCCGGCGATCTCCTCGACGGACGCGCACGTGCCGGGGCGCGCGGCATACCGGAAGGTCGAACCGCCGAAGCCCAGCGGCATGACCTCGATCGCGGCGCTGCCGGAGTCGAGCAGCAGGTCGCGGCCGGTGATGCCGCAGTCGACGGTGCCGGAGCCGACGTAGACCGCGATGTCGCGCGGGCGCAGGTAGAAGAACTCGACGTCGTTGTCGCGGTCGGTGACGATCAGCTCCTTGCTGTCGCGACGGACGCGGTAGCCCGACTCACGCAGCATCTCCACTGACGACTCGGACAGGGATCCCTTGTTGGGGACGGCAATTCGCAGCATGACGGTGGTTCCTAGAGGTGGGTGTAGACGTCGTCGAGGGTCAGGTCGGAGGCCAGCATGAGCACCTGGAGGTGGTAGAGCAGCTGGCTGATCTCCTCGGCCGTGCGCTCCTTGCCCTCGTGTTCCGCGGCCATCCACACCTCGGCGGCCTCCTCGACGATCTTCTTGCCGATGGCATGCACGCCGGCGTCCAGCTCACGGACGGTCCCCGAACCCTCGGGTCGGGTCAGCGCCTTGTCGGCCAGCTCGGCGTACAGCTCGTCGAAGGTCTTCACGCGCCAAGGGTACGGGTGAGTGCGGCACCGTCCGAATGCGGACCGCCAGCCGGGACCGCGCGCGCAACTTTCGGCCCATGGGCCGCTACCCAGCCGCGCACCGCCTCCACAGGCGCAACTTTCGGCCCATGGGCCGGCACCCTGAGACGCCTGCACGTTCCTGCGCGGGCGGGCGTCCGCTCAGACGTGCAGGTCCCGCAAGGTGACGGCGGTGGCGACCGCGGCGGTCGCGGCCTCATGACCCTTGTCCTCGCTCGACCCCTCGAGCCCGGCGCGGTCGAGGGCCTGCTGCTCGTCGTCGCAGGTGAGCACACCGAAGCCGACGGGCACGCCGGTGGTGACGCTCACCTGTGTCAGGCCGTTGGTCACGCCCGCGCAGACGTAGTCGAAGTGCGGGGTGCCGCCCCGGATGACGACACCCAGGGCCACGAGCGCGTCGTGGGTGGGGGCGAGCCGGGCGCAGGCGACGCTGAGCTCGACGGTCCCCGGCACCCGGACGACGGCCGGGTCGTGGATGCCGGCGTCGGCCAGCCCCCGCAGGGCGCCGGCGACGAGGCCGTCCATGACGACGTCGTGCCAGGAGGCGGCCACGACGGCCACCCTCAGGCCCAACCCGTCGACCGCGATGGTGGGTGCTCCGTGTCCGCTCATGCCGAGGCTCCGTGGTCGGTGTCGAGGAGGAGGCGGTGACCCATGCGGTCCCGCTTGGTGCGCAGGTAGGCCTCGTTGGTGGGCAGCGGCGCGATGCTGATCGGCTCCACCGCCGGGACGTCGATCCCGTGCTCGCGCAAGGCGTTCACCTTGAGGGGGTTGTTGGTCAGCAGCCGCACGGCCTCGACCCCGAGGTCGACGAGGACAGCCGCACCGGCGGCGTACTCCCGCGCGTCGATGGGCAGGCCGAGCTCGACCTGCGCGTCGACGGTGTCAAGGCCCTCGTCCTGCAAGCCGTAGGCGCGCAGCTTGGCCACCAGGCCGACGCCGCGGCCCTCGTGACCTCGCAGGTAGACCACGGCGCCGCCCTCGGCCGCGACGCGCTCAAGGGCACGATCGAGCTGGGCCCCGCAGTCGCACCGCTGCGAACCGAAGACGTCGCCGGTGAGGCACTCGGAGTGCAGACGCACCAACGGCGCCCGGCCGACGAGGCCACGGGGGCTCACCAGGGCGAGGTGCTCGGCCCCGGTCACGACGTCGCGGTAGCCCAGCGCGCGGAAGGTGCCGTGCGGCGTGGGCAGCTCGGTGTCGGCGAGCCGCTCGACCCGGTCGTGGCGCTGCCGCCAGGCGATGAGCTGGGCGATGGTGACCACGGGCAGTCCCTCGCGGCGACCCGTCTCGAGGACCTGGGGCAGGCGCATCATCGTGCCGTCGTCGTTGACGAGCTCGCCGATCGCGCCCACCGGCTCGAGCCCCGCCAGCCGGCACAGGTCGACCGCGGCCTCGGTGTGGCCGGGGCGCTCGAGGACGCCGCCGTCCCTGGCGCGCAACGGGATCACGTGCCCGGGGCGCACGAACGACTCCGGCGTCGCCGCCGGGTCCGCGAGCAGCCGTATGGTGCGTGCGCGATCGGCCGCGCTGATGCCGGTGGTCACTCCCCCGGCTGCGTCCACCGTCACCGTGTAGGCCGTGCGCAGGGGGTCGCGGTTGTCGGCGACCATGAGCGGCAGGCCGAGGCGGTCGGCCGTCGCACCGGTCAGCGGGGCGCAGAGGTAGCCGCTGGAGTGCCGGATGGTCCACGCCAGCCACTCGTCGGTGAGGGTCTGCGCGGCGAGGACGACGTCACCCTCGTTCTCACGGTCCTCGTCGTCGGTGACCAGCACCGGTCGACCGTCGCGCAGCGCCTGCAGCGCCTCCTCGACCGTCGCGAGCGCGGGTCCGCCCGGCCCACCGGGTGCAGGTCGTGTGCCGGTCATGCCGTGGCCTCGGCCAGCTCCCGATCCGGGCTCGCCTCGGTGCGGGACGCCTTGAGCCAGACGAAGAAGCCGTAGAGCACCAGGACGCCGTACACGGCGTACAGGACCGCGGAGGGGTAGAAACGCGAGTGCCACAGCAGCGGCACCCCGACGAGGTCGACGGCGATCCACGCCAGCCAGAAGTCGTTCCAGCCGCGGGCCATCGCGTAGGTGGCGACCATCGAGCCGACGAAGATCCAGGCGTCGCACCAGAAGTACCAGCGGGGCGCGGGCCAGCCGGCACCGATGGTCGCGAACACCCACTGCATGACGACGACGCCGGCGACCCAGGCGCCGAGGTAGGCCGCGCGCTCACGGACCGTCGCCCAGCGCGGGGTGATGGCCGGGGAGTCCTCGCCCGGGTGTGCCCGGTTGCGCAGCTGCTGCCAGCGCCACCAGCCGTAGACGCTGGTGATGATGAAGAACACCTGGCGCCCGGCCTGGCCGTAGAGCGTCTCCTGCTGCGGGTTGGAGAAGGCGACACCGAAGAACACGGTGAACAGCAGCGCGTTGCCGACGATCCCGACGGGCCACGCCCAGACGCGTCGCCGCATGCCGCCGATGGCCGAGGCGAAGCCGAACGCGTTGCCGACCACCTCCCGCCACAGGAGCGGGTGCCCGGCGACCTGCAGCTGGGCGTTGAAGAGCGTCTCGAGCCAGTTCATGCCTGCGTCTCCTGGTGGTTCGGGGTGGGGGTGGTGTTCAGGGTTGGGATGGTGTTCGGGGTGGGGGTGGTGTTCGTGTCGGTGCCCGGGGTGGCGCCGGCCGTCATCAGGCGCTCGACGTACTTGGCGATCACGTCGACCTCGAGGTTGACCGGGTCACCGACCGCCTTGTGCCCCAACGTGGTCAGCTCCAACGTCGTCGGGATGAGCGACACCGTGAACGAGTCGGGGCCGGCGCTGGCGACCGTGAGGCTGACGCCGTCGACGGTGACCGAGCCCTTCTCGACGACGTAGCGCGCCAGGGCCCGGGGCAGCGACAGCTCGACGACCTCCCACCGGTCGCCTGGCGTCCGCCGCAGCACCGTCGCGGTGCCGTCGACGTGGCCCTGCACGACGTGGCCGCCGAAGCGACCGTCCGCCGGCATCGCGCGCTCGAGGTTGACGGGTGCACCCTCCACGAGCGCGCCCAGGCTGGACCGGCTCAGCGTCTCGGCCATGACGTCGACGGTGAACTGCTCGTCGTCGTGCTCGACGACGGTGAGGCAGACGCCGTTGACCGAGATCGAGGCGCCGTGCACGGCGTCGGAGGTGACCAGCGGGCCGTGGACGGTCAGGCGGGCGGAGTCGGCGCCGGGTTCGAGCGCGACGACGCGCCCGAGCTCCTCGACGATGCCGGTGAACATCAGTGGCTCTCCTTCAGGCAGGCCGTGACGCGCACGTCGTGGCCGATCAGGGTGATGTCGGTGGGTTCGAGGCGCAGGGCGTCCCCGATGGTGGTGATGCCGAGGTCGCCGACGGACGGCCGGCCACGCCCCAGGAACACCGGCGCGATGTAGGCGACGACCTCGTCGACCAGGCCGTCGGCGAGGAAGGCCGCGGCGACGGTGGGGCCGCCCTCGAGCCACACGTGGTGGACGCCGGCCTCGGCGAGGGCGGTGAGGACGTGCTTGGGGTCGCGGGTGCGCAGGTGCCAGGTCGGCGCGGCGTCGTCGAGCACGTGGGCGTCCTCAGGGAGGTCCCGCTCCCCCATGACGACCCGCAGCGGCTGGGTGTCCATGAGCGAGCCGTCCGGGTGCCGGGCGGTGAGGTACGGGTCGTCCGTGAGCGCCGTACCGGTGCCCACGAGGACCGCACCGCACTCCGAGCGGAGACGGTGCACGTCGTGGCGGGCCGCCTCCGAGGTGATCCACCGGCTCGTGCCGTCGGCCGCGGCGCTGCGTCCGTCGAGGGTGGTGGCGAGCTTCCACGTCACCCACGGGAAACCTGTCGTCGCGAGGTGGGTCCACGAGCGGTTGAGGGCGGTCGCCTCCTCGGCCAGCACCCCACCCCGTACCTCCACACCGTGCTCGCGCAGCCACCCGGCCCCGCCGGCCGCGACGGGGTTGGGGTCGGTCTGCGCGTGGACCACGCGCGCGACCCCGGCGGCGTGCAGCGCCTCGGCGCAGGACCCGGTGCGCCCGGTGTGGGCGCACGGTTCGAGGGTCACGTATGCCGTCGTGCCCCGGGCGGCGTCGCCGGCTGCCAGCAGCGCGGCCGCCTCGGCGTGGGGTGTGCCGGCGCCGCGGTGCCAGCCCTCGGCCACGACCTCGCCGTCGGGGGACACCAGGACGCAGCCGACGCGCGGGTTGGCGTCGACCAACGGCCCGCGAGCGGCGAGCTCGAGGGCGCGACGCATCCAGCGCTCGTCGGGGTCCTGCCCCTGCGACGCCGCGTGCTGCGAACCGTGAGTGTCCTGCATGTCCTGCCCTCGTGCTCCAGACCAGTGGGTCGAGCTCCGGGGGACGTGCGGTCGACACCACGGCTGCACGGCGACCGCCGACGGCCGGAGCCGTCGTCACCACCGCACAGGACGCGGAGTCCTGCCTTGCTCGTGCTGCCTACCATCCGGACTTTCACCGTCGGTCCTGGAGTTCCACCAGGTCAACCGGCCGCTGGCTGCGGTCGGGTCGCGGACTGTCACCGCCGGTTCGGAGTTGCACCGACCCCGGAGCACGTCAACCCAGTATGCCAGCGGTCGCCGAGAAGGCGCACAGTCGGCTCAGGTGACGGTCCTCACCCGGGGTCGGCTACGGGTACGTCTCAGTGGGCGTGGCGGCGGGCGAGGTCGCGCAGCTCGTCCACGGCCTGTGCCGCGTCCTGGGCGCCGTACACCGCCGACCCGGCCACGAAAACGTCGGCGCCGGCCTCCGCGCACTGCTCGATGGTCGTGGCGGACACTCCCCCGTCGACCTGCACCCAGACCTCACCGCCGTGGCGGCGCACGGCCTGCCTGACCTGGGCGACCTTCGGCATCTGGTCGGCCATGAAGGACTGGCCACCGAACCCGGGCTCGACCGTCATGACCAGCACCATGTCGAGCTCGGGGAGCAGGTCCTCGTAGGGGGCGAACGCCGTACCCGGCTTCACCGCCATGCCTGCCCGCGCTCCGGCCGCCCGGATCGACCGTGCGACGTCGCGGGGGTTGCCGGCCGCCTCCACGTGGAAGGTGACGGACGCGCCCCCGGCCTCGGCGTACTGCGGTGCCCAGCGGTCGGGGTCGTCGATCATGAGGTGGCAGTCGAGCGGGATCGGGCTGACCTTGGCCAGGGCCTCCACGACGGGAAGGCCGAGGGTCAGGTTGGGCACGAAGTGGCCGTCCATGACGTCGACGTGCGCCCAGTCGGCGTTGCTGATGCGGCGCAGCTCCGACTCGAGGTTCGCGAAGTCGGCCGACAGGATGCTGGGCGAGATCTGCACGGCGCTCACCCTAACGGGCCGGACTTGCGCAGCAGGGCGAGGAACATCCCGTCCGTGCCGTGGACGTGGGGCCAGAGCTGGACCGTCGGACCGGGCCCGGGAACGGGTACCGGCTGGCCCTGGGCGTCGAGCAGGAACGGACGTGCGTCGATGAGCTCGACGTCGTCGCGCCGCTTGGTCACGTCCCGCACGACGAACTGGGTCTCGGCCAGGTGGGGGCTGCACGTGGCATACGCGACCACGCCGCCGGGGGCCGTCGCGTCGATGGCCGACGAGAGCAGGTCCCGTTGCAGCGCACCGAGATCCGCGAGGTCGGCCGGCGTGCGGCGCCAGCGCGCCTCGGGGCGTCGTCGCAGCGCGCCGAGGCCGGTGCAGGGGGCGTCGACCAGGACGCGGGTGTAGCGGCCGGGTTCGTCGGCACCGATGTCGCGGCCGTCGCCGGTGCGAACCTCGATGGTCCGCCCCAGGTGACCGGCCTGCAGCAGGGCGGGACGCAGGGTCTGGCGCACCAGCTCGGTGCGGTGCTCGCTCACCTCGTTGGCGGTGAGGTCCGCACCTGCCCGCAGCGCCAGCGCAGCCAGCAGGCCGGCCTTGCCCCCGGGGCCGGCGCACAGGTCGAGCCACCGCTCCGGCCCCTCGGCCTCCACGGGCACGGCGGCCAGCGCGAGGGCGAGCAGCTGGGAGCCCTCGTCCTGGACCGCGGCGCGCCCCTCGCGCACGGCGGGTACGGCGCCCGGGTCGCCGCCGGGGAGCACCGCGCCGACCGGCGACAACGGGGAGGCCTCGGCTCCCGACTCGACGAGCTCGTCGACACTGGCCTGGCCGGGACGGGCGACGAGCGAGACCTTGGCGGCCGCGTTGTCGGCCGTGACGAGGGCGGTGAGCTGCTCGTCGACGGTCTCGGCCGTCGCCGCGCCGTGGCCGAGCAGGGCTGCCCGCAGCGCCCGCACGACCCAGTCGGGGTGCGACTGCTCGACGGAGAGCCGGGTCACGAGGTCGCCCTCGGCCGGGACGACCTCCGCCAGCCAGGCGTCGAGGTCGCGCTCGCTGATGCGGCGCATGACGGCGTTGACGAAGCCGGACGCCCCTGCGCCGTTGACCTTGCGCGCGAGGGCGACGGTCTCGTCGACCGCGGCGTGGGTCGGCACGCGCATGCCGAGGAGCTGGTGGGCCCCGAGCCTCAGGGTGTCGAGCACGTTGGCGTCGATCTTGGCCACGGGGCGGCCCGCCGCGACGGCGATGACCGGGTCGTAGAGACCGTGCATGCGGATCGCGCCGTAGACGAGCTCGGTCGTGAACGCCGCGTCGCGACCGCGGATCTGCTTGTCCCGCAGCTCCCGCGGCAGCTCGAGGTTGGCGTAGGCACCGGCCGCCACCGCGCGCATGACCGTGTAGGCAGCCAGCCGCTGGGGGTCGCCGGTGCGACCGCGCTCGCTGGGCCGCTGCGCGGAGCGCTGCTGCCCGCCGTGCACGCGCTCGGGGCGCTGACGCCCTTGGGCGTTGCGGCGACCTCCAGCACCCTGGTTGCCGCCGCGACTCGAGTCACCTCGTCCTGCTCCGCCGCGTCCTGAATCACCTCGTCCTGCGCCGCCGCGTCCTGCGCCGTGCTGGCCGTCGTCGCGTGCGGGGCTCATGCCGCTCCTCCGTCGTCGAGACGCTCACCGGGGGTGATGCGTACGCCGCGGGCCCAGTCGGCCGCGGCCATCTCCTTCTTGCCGTGCGGGCGCACCTGCGTCAGGCGCACCGGCGTCGTCGCCGTGCCCACCCACACGTCGCGCTTGCCCGCGTGCAGCTCGCCGGGCGCGAGGTGCGGGACCTGCGCCACCGCGTCGCCCTGCTCCGGTGACACCGGGGCCAGCTTGAGTCGCTCGCCCCTGAACGTCGTCCAGGCACCCGGCGCGGGCGTGCAGCCGCGGACCAGCCGGTCGACGGCGACGGCCGGCAGCTCCCAGCGCACCCGCGCATCCGCCACGTCCAGCTTGGGCGCGAGCGAGACGCCGTCGGAGGACTGGGGCACCGGCTGGAGCGAACCGTCCTCGATCCCGTCCATGGTGGCGACGAGGAGCCCCGCTCCACCCTCGGCCAGCCGGCCGAGCAGGTCCCCGGTGGTGTCGGTGGGCCGCACGCGCTCGGTCATCACGCCGTACACGGGCCCGGTGTCCAGGCCCTCCTCGATGAGGAAGGTCGACGCGCCGGTCACCTCGTCGCCAGCCATGACAGCGTGCTGAACCGGTGCCGCACCACGCCAGGCAGGCAGCAGCGAGAAGTGCAGGTTCACCCAGCCGTGGGTGGGGATGTCGAGCGCGACCCGGGGCACGAGCGCGCCGTAGGCGACGACGGGGCAGGCGTCCGGTGCCAGCTCACGAAGCCGGTCGAGGAAGGCGGGGTCACGGGGAATGGCCGGGGTCAGGGCCTCGACGTCGTGGTCCTGGGCCCAGCTGCGTACGGGTGACTGGGCGACCGTGCGACCCCGTCCCGATCGCGCGTCCGGACGGGTGACGACGGCCACGACCTCGTGGCTGGAGGCGTGCAACGCCTCGAGGGCCGGGACTGCCACCTCGGGGGTGCCGGCGAAGACCAGTCGCACGTCACATACCCCGGCCGAAGGTCGCGTGCGGGCTGACCTTGACCGTGGGGGCGGGCTCCCCGGACCACTCCGCCTCGCGGATCGCGCGCATGGCGAGCTTGCGCTGCTCGCGGTCCATGCGGTCGATGAACAGGATGCCGTCGAGGTGGTCGGTCTCGTGCTGGATGCACCGCGCCATCAGCTCCGAGCCCTCGATGGTGACCGGCTCGCCGAACTGGTTGAAGCCCTTGGCCACGACGCGCAGCGCGCGCGGGGTGTCGAACCGCAGGCCGGGGAAGGACAAACATCCCTCCTCTCCGTCCTGCATCTCGCTGGACAGGTCGAGGTCGGGGTTGACGAGGTGGCCCAGCTCGCCGTCGATCCAGTAGGTGAAGACGCGAAGTCCCACACCGATCTGAGGGGCTGCAAGGCCCGCTCCGGGCGCGTCCATCATCGTGTCGGTCAGGTCCTTCACCAACTGGCGCAGCTCGCGGTCGAAGTCGACCACGGGCGCGGCCTCGGTACGCAGCACCGGGTCACCGAAGAGGCGGATGTTCTGGATCGACACGGCGACAGTCTAGGTGGGGCGGCGCGTTCACTGGTCCGCACCGGCACTGTGTTGCCAGCTGGGAGCCGCTTCGATCGCGGATCGCGTTCCGCTGCAAGCGGATTCATTCTCTCCTCCCCTTCCATGATTGTTCGAACACCTGTACGATTGAGGCATGTCCACCGCCCCTCTCGCGCAGTCCCGGCACCGCCGGCAGCAGGAGCTGTGGGCACGCACTGCCGCCGTCGCGGGGCGGTTGAACCGGGCGCAGGCCGAGCTGGTCGACATCGCCGCCGAGCTCATCACGGACCGGCACTGGGGCGACGGCGGGTTCAGGACCCCCGAGCACTACCTGGTGGTGCGGGCCGGGTTGTCGCCGGCGCACGCCAAGGATGTGGTCGCGGTCGCGCGGCGCCGGGGCGAGCTGGTCGAGGCGTCTTCGGCGTTGGGTGCGGGTGAGCTGTCGCTGGACCAGGTCGCGGTCATCGCCCACGGCGTCCCGACCGGCTACCAGGCCTCGGTCACCGCCCTCGCCCGGGAGGCGACGGTGCCGCAGCTGCGCCGCGCCGTGAGTAGACACGCCTTCCCCGCTCAGCCCGCGGCCGGAGCCATAGGCAGTGACACTGAGGCAGCAGCGACCGAATTGGACCCACGCGCAGCCGTCGAGCAGGAGCAGGAGACTGCCCGCGGTTCTGCATCGGAGCGGAGGGCGTGCGCGAAGCCGGAGCTGTCGATGAGCTACGACGCGGACGGCCGGTTCCAGCTGCGGTA